>NZ_JADFBZ010000053.1:0-18975 GCF_015223095.1 Moraxella sp. K127
ATATTGCCCTTATTTTTGGTCAGTTACCAGCCTTTGACCACACCGTCTTTAAATTGGTTTTTGGCTTCGGCTTCCACTTCATCAGACTGATAGGCTTGAACGAAGTTTTTGATAGCGTCCGAGTCTTTGTTATCGGCACGGGCAACGATGATGTTCACATAAGGCGAATCTTTGTCTTCAACAAACACGCCGTCATTGGCGGTTAAGCCCACTTGACCGGCATAAGTGTTGTTCACCACCGCCAAATCCACGTCATCTAAGGCACGAGCGGCGACTGATGTATCCACTTCTTTGATTTCAAGTTTTTTGGGGTTTTCTACGATGTCAAGCGATGTTGAGAATAGGTTGGTGTTGTCTTTTAGCTTGATAAGCCCTTGTTTTTCAAGCAAAATCAATGCACGAGCTAGGTTTGACGGGTCGTTTGGCACCGCCACGATAGCACCGTCTTTAAGCTCGCTTATGCTTTTGATTTTTTTAGAATAGCCTGCCAGTGGATATACGAATGTATTGCCTACGATGACCAGATTATCCAGTTTTTTCTCTTGGCTGTCTTTGTCAAGATAGGGCTTGTGTTGCATGGCGTTGGCGTCTAGGTCGCACTTGGAGACAGCGGTGTTGGGCAGGGCGTAGTCGTTAAACTCAACGTATTCTACCACCAAACCATATTTTTCTTTGGCGACTTTGGCAGCCACTTCGGCAACTTTATGTTCAGGCCCGCTCATCACGCCCACTTTGATTTTGTTGGGGTCGCCAGCAGGGCAAGCGGTTGTGGTTGCCGTTGTGGTTTGGGCGGTTGTGTCGGTTTTGGTTTCGGTTTGGGCAGGTTTGTCGCCACCACAGCCAACTAGGGCAATGCCTGATGCTAAGGCACACAGACCAAAAAATTTGTTTGCTTTCATAAGAGTTCTCTGTTTAAAAAGGAATGATATTTATCTGTTTGTCAATTTAAAATCATTGGGCTTCTTGCAAAACTTAGAATTAAAGAAAACCGTTCGTGGTGAGCTTGTCGAACCATGAAAAGGTTTTCTTTCACCCGAAGGCATAGCTTAGAGCGAACGGAAAACCTAGTATTGCAAGAAGTCTATTAAATTTATCAAATGACAAAATCATGACAACAATAAATTTTAGCATATTAAAGCAAAAAATTAGCCAAACTTCAATATGAATTTTGGCTAAAATTTTAACAAAAGGTTATGCCATTTTGGCATATCATCTGTGATCAAACCGCTCGGCAAGCATATCCCCCACTTTTTGGCATATCATGACAATCGCCACGATGATGACGGTCGCTATCCATTTGACATAGACCATGCCACGATGTTCGCCATAGCTGATAGCAAGGTTGCCCAGCCCACCACCGCCCACCACACCTGCCATGGCTGAGTAGCCGATGAGCGAGACGAGCGTGAGCGTTATGGCGTTGATGAGTATGGGTAGGCTCTCGGGGAAGTAGTATTTTGTGATGATTTGCCAGTTGGTCGCCCCCATGGCGTGAGCCGATTCGGTCAAACCTGTGGGAATCTCGGCTAGGGCGTTGGCAGTAAGCCTTGCCACAAAAGGAATGGCGGTCATGGCAAGTGGCACAATGGCGGCGGTCGTCCCCAAGGTCGTCCCCACAATCAGACGAGTAAAGGGCAACAAAATAATGAGCAAAATGATGAACGGCACCGACCGCCCCACGTTGATAACCACGTCCAATATGGCAAATAAGGGCTTGTTTGCCAAAATCCGCCCCTTGCCCGTCAAAAATGCCAAAAACCCAAGCGGTAGCCCCACCAGCACCGATATGGCGGTAGAGACCAGCCCCATATAGACCGTCTCGTAAGTGGACTTATAGACCATTTGCCACATTTGGGGGGTCAGCTCGCTCATAAAGCCTTGATAAATCTCATGCCACATAG
Source organism: Moraxella sp. K127 (assembly GCF_015223095.1). Classification (NCBI taxonomy): domain Bacteria; kingdom Pseudomonadati; phylum Pseudomonadota; class Gammaproteobacteria; order Moraxellales; family Moraxellaceae; genus Moraxella; species Moraxella sp. K127. Next base: position 1,902 of record NZ_JADFBZ010000053.1, read on the forward strand.
CCTAACACCTCAAATCCAACATGATGTTCTGTAAAAAACGCCAACGCCTCCACGCACGCCGTCCGCTCGCCTATCATTTGGCTAATGGTTACGCCAAACTTGACACCGCCCACATAGTCCATTTGTGAAGTCAAAATGTTAAACGCCACGCCAAATCGCCGTGTCGCCTCCGAAAAAAGCGGACTGTCCACCGTTTTGCCACTAAATTCAAAGCGTATCACAGGATAAGTGCCGTCCGTCTCATGGGCGTGCAGGCGTGCCAAAAATTCATCAGGCAAGCTCACATGAAAAGTCGCCTTGATAAAGTCGTGAGCAAGCTCGGTTTGGGGATTGGCAAAAATCTGCCCCACCGTGCCTTGTTCCACCAACACGCCCTTGTCAATGACCGCCACTTTATCACAAATGCGTTTGACCACGTCCATTTCGTGCGTGATGAGCAGTATGGTAATGCCAAGTTCGCTGTTGATTTTTTTTAATAAATCCAAAATCGCCCCTGTCGTGGCAGGGTCTAAGGCACTGGTCGCTTCATCGCAGAGCAAAACCTTGGGGTCGGTTGCCAACGCTCGGGCAATGGCAACACGCTGTTTTTGACCGCCTGATAAGCTAGACGGATAGGCGTGATGACGCTCGGATAAGCCCACGAGTTCAAGCAAGGAGCTTACCTTTTGTTTGATAACGTGTTTGGGCGTGCCGGAGAGTTCAAGGCTAAGGGCGACATTATCAAACACCGTGCGAGATGAGAGCAGGTTAAACTGCTGAAAAATCATGCCGATATGACGGCGAGCCTTGATAAGGGCGGCGTTATCTAGGCTCATCAAGTCCACACCGTCCACAAAAACGTGTCCTGTCGTGGGGCGTTCTAGGAGATTGACACAGCGAATGAGCGTGGATTTGCCCGCTCCGCTTGCTCCAATCACACCAAAAATCTCGCCCTTTGCCACCGTCAAATCGGTCGGTTGTAGGGCGGTAAAGGTCGTGGGTTTGCCGTCTTTTTTTATGGCGAAAGTTTTGCTGACGCCTTGTAATCTTATCATAATGGGTAAATTTGGGGAAATTGGTTATTATAGCATGGATTGCTAAGACATTATGGCAAAAATTGATGAATTGGTGGGTTTGTGATGATAATTTGCCATGTGGGTGCTTGATGACTTATTGATATCAAAACCAATGTCAAAAATTGAAGTTTTTGTGTGGCGGATTGTCCAAAATTTACGCAAAATTACATTTTACTTAATGCATTCGCACAACCACGACAGTTGCAACAATGGTGTAACATTTTTAAAATTTCTAGGGTAAAGCATGCACAAGACCACCCATGACTTTACATTTTGTGGCTATCACGCACCCCAAAAATCCCCTATCATACACCCATCGCCAACGACAAATGAGTGCTAGATAAATGCTTGGCATCTGTTGGACTAAGATGATTAGCATGAGTGATGTAGCAGAGTTGGCATCGTAGGTAAGGTTGGTTTTGGATGATTTTGATGGTATTTGTGAGATGTTATTTTAAATAACATTTGATAAATCAACATTAACAGAAAATAGAGTTTCACTTTACCTAATTCAGCAAGTAACTAAGTAACATTAATCCATTTTTAATAAGGAATACACCATGAGTAACCATGACAATATCGACCGTGACGTTGTAAAAAACATGTCTGATGAGACCAAAGCAGACCTAAACGCTGACCCAATCACAGGCGAGCCGGGTTCACACCCAGTGGGTACAGCCGTTGGTGGTCTAGGTGGTGCAGCCGCAGGGGCAGCCATCGGTGCATTGGCGGGGCCGCTAGGGGCGTTGATTGGTGGTGCCGTGGGTGCTGTTGTTGGTGGTGGTGCAGGTAGTGCCGCAGGCGAAGCCTTTGACCCAACCGTAGAAGAAGCCTACTGGCGTGCTCACTATGCCGCATCGCCAAACTATGTGGCAGGCTATGACTATGACCGTGACTACCTACCTGCTTATGCCGTAGGTTATGCTAACCGTCCGCATTATCCTGCTGATGCTCGCTTTGAAGATCATGAGAGTGATTTGGAGCGTTCGTGGAATGAAGTCAAAGGCGAATCACGTCTGGCGTGGGAACAAGCCAAACTTGCTGCCCGTGATGCATGGTATCGTGTGAAAAACTAAGAAGTTAAATTTGCCCGATTAATTTTAATTAGGCTCATAAAATAAACCACCCAAAAGTTCTGCATTTGGGTGGTTTTTTGTGCTGTTTTATCATTGTAAATTTTGGTTATTGCCATTTCAAATTTTAAAAACATCCCCATTTATAAACCCATATTTACCAAAATATTTATCAAAATACTAATCAAATAAGGCACATCATGGCACACGAATACATCAGTATCAAAGGGGCAAAAACCCACAACCTAAAAGACATTAACGTGGATATTCCACGAGACAAACTGGTCGTGATTACAGGTTTGTCGGGTTCGGGCAAATCATCGCTGGCTTTTGATACGCTCTACGCCGAAGGGCAAAGACGTTATGTGGAGAGCCTGTCCGCTTATGCTCGCCAGTTTCTATCACAAATGGAAAAGCCTGATGTAGATAGCATCGAAGGCTTATCCCCTGCCATTGCCATTGAACAAAAATCAACCAACCACAACCCCCGCTCCACAGTCGGCACGATTACCGAAGTGTATGATTATTTGCGTTTGTTGTTCGCTCGTGTCGGCACGCCCCATTGTCCTGAACACGGTTTGCCTATGGTTGCCCAAACAGTGAGCGAAATGGTGGATGATATTCTTGCCAAACCTGACGGCACTCGGCTCATGCTCCTTGCCCCTGTCGTGCGTGAGCGTAAGGGTGAGCATATCGCCCTGTTGGAGAGCTTGCAGGCACAGGGTTTTACCAAAGTTCGCATTGACGGTACGGTATACGACATGGACGAGCTACCAACCCTTGCCAAAACGCACAAACACACCATAGACATGGTGGTGGATAGATTTAAGGTGCGAGATGATTTGGGTAACCGAGTGGCGGAGAGTTTAGAGACCACGTTACGGCTCGGCTCGGACATTGCAATTTTGCACAACATGGACGATGAGAGCGAGACGGTGCTGTCTGCCAAGCACTCTTGCCCTGCCTGCGATAGGGCGGTGAGTGAGTTGGAGCCACGCCTGTTTAGCTTTAACAATCCTGCTGGGGCGTGTCCGTCCTGCGATGGTCTGGGTAAACGCCAGTATTTCTCTGCCGAACGTATCGTTACCGAACCTGCCAAATCCTTAAATCAAGGGGCGATACACGGTTGGGACAAACGCCATGCGTATTATTTTGGGCTACTGACAACCGTTTGCACGCATTTTGGCATTGACATGGATAAGCCGTGGCAAGATTTAACCAAAAAAGAACAAACCATTATCCTAAACGGCTCGGGTAAAGAAAAACTGACCTTTAACTTTACCGATGAGCGTGGGCGTAAAACAACCAAAACCGTGCCATTTGAAGGGATTTTGCCGTACCTAGAACGCCGTTATCACAGCACCACAAGCAACATCGTGCGAGATGAGCTTGCCCAATATTTATCTGACACCACTTGTAATGTCTGTAATGGCGTTCGCCTAAATGATATCGCCCGCAGTGTCAAAGTGGACGGACGGGGCGTGGGCGACATCATTCATCTGCCGATAGGGCAAGCGTGGGAGTATTATAAAAACCTGCACATCGGCGGACACAAAGGCGAAGTGGCGGATAAGATTTTTAAAGAAATTCGTGAGCGTTTGGGCTTTTTGACCAAAGTGGGACTAGAATACCTAACCCTTGCCCGCTCTGCCGAGACCCTATCGGGTGGGGAAGCCCAGCGTATCCGTTTGGCAAGCCAAATCGGAGCAGGGCTTATGGGGGTCATGTATGTGCTAGATGAGCCGTCCATTGGCTTGCACCAACGAGACAATGACCGCCTGTTATCCACCTTAACGCACCTACGAGACCTAGGCAATACTGTCATTGTCGTGGAACATGACGAAGATGCTATTCGTACCGCTGACCACATCATTGACATTGGCGTGGGGGCAGGCGTGCATGGGGGGCGTGTGATTACCACAGGGACGGCGGACGAGATTGCCAAAAATGATGATTCATTAACAGGGCAATATTTATCAGGCAAAAAACGCATTGAAATTCCCAAAATCCGCCACAGTGCCAAGACAGGCGAGATTAAAAAAGGCAAAAAAACCATTACCGAACCCCTGTATATCCGCCTAGACGGAGCCAAGGGCAATAATTTAAAAAATGTAAACCTAGCCATTCCAATCGGTGTGATGACCTGTATCACAGGCGTGTCGGGTTCGGGCAAATCCACGCTCATCAACCGCACGCTCATGCCACTGTCCGCCACGCACCTAAATAATGCAACCACGCTCGTGCCAGAGCCGTATGACAAAATCACAGGGCTTGAACACCTTGATAAAATGGTGGACATAGACCAGTCGCCAATCGGTCGCACGCCACGCTCCAACCCTGCCACTTATACGGGCGTGTTTACGCTCATCAGAGACCTATTTACCCAAACCCCCGAAGCTCAGGCAAGGGGCTATAAGGCAGGGCGGTTTAGTTTTAACGTCAAAGGCGGTCGCTGTGAAGCCTGTCAAGGGGACGGCATGATAAAGGTAGAAATGCACTTTTTGCCCGATATGTATGTGCCGTGCGATGTCTGTCATGGCAAACGCTACAACCGTGAGACCCTAGAAGTCCACTACAAGGGCAAATCTATCTCGGACGTGCTGGACATGACGGTAGAAGATGCCTTGGCGTTTTTTGAAGCAATCCCTGCCATTCATCGTAAATTAGAAGCTCTCATGCAAGTGGGTTTGGGCTACATTCAGCTTGGGCAATCCGCCACGACTTTATCAGGGGGCGAAGCCCAAAGGGTCAAACTTGCCAAAGAGCTTGCCAAACGGGACACAGGGCAAACCCTGTATATCCTAGATGAGCCGACCACAGGACTGCATTTTGAAGACATCGCCAAACTGCTTGACATTCTGCACGCCCTGCGTGATAAGGGCAATACGGTGGTGGTCATTGAGCATAATTTGGACGTCATCAAGACCGCTGACCATATCGTGGATTTGGGTTATGAAGGTGGCTCAGGTGGGGGTGAGATTGTCGCCACAGGCACGCCCGAACAAGTGGCACAAGACGAAAAGTCGCATACGGGGCGGTTTTTGAAAATGGTGCTGGATAAGGGCTGATGAAAAAATCCAAACTGCTTAAACTCACCCTAACCGCCTTGGCACTGTTATTGATACCAAGGCGAAGTAGTCCCAATCCGCCAAAAAGGTAGCTCATGTATTTATTTGACACCCACACCCATTTTGACGTACCCGAATACGATAATAAGCGAGATGATTATAATCACACCGCCTTTGCTCATGGCGTGCGTCATGTGGTGCTTATCGGCTATTTGGCAAAGTATTTTGACAGAATGAGACAGGTCAAGCATTATGCCGACACCCATTACCCAATCAAGCACCATTTAGCGTGTGGCTTGCACCCGTTATATATCAAAGAGCATGGCGATGATGATTTAATTCTTTTGGATAATTATCTAAAAAAATATCCCAACATTGCCATTGGCGAGATAGGGCTTGATACTTATCCTGACGAATTAAAACGGGCGGATAGTTATGATAAACAATGCCGTTTTTTTATAGAACAAATCGGCTTATCAAAAACGCATGATTTACCCATTTTATTGCACATTCGTAAATCGCACGCTGACACCCTAAAACTTTTAAAAGCACAAAAATATAACGCCCATAATCAAGGCGGTATTGCTCACAGTTTTAGCGGTGGCGAAAATGAAGCATTGCATTTTGCCAAATTGGGTTTTAAAATTGGCATTACAGGACAAATCACCAACCCCAATGCCAAAAAATTACGCCAAGCGGTAAAAACGGTGTTTGATAAAATTGGCATATCTGCTTTTGTGATTGAAACCGATTGCCCTGATATGAATCCTATTCCTGCTCAAACTGGCGGTAATTATTTTAATGAACCCAAAAATTTGATTTATGTTTTAGATGAATTGGCGGTATTATTTAATATGGATAAAGAGACTTTGGCATATAAACTTTGGCAAAACAGCAATGACGCATTTAAAACTAATTTTGAATATCATTAAATGATTTTTTAATGGGTTTTTCCGTTCGTGGTGAGCTTGTCGAACCATGACGAAAAACCGTTTTACCCTTCGACTTAGCTCAGGGCGAACGGTTTTTTTAATTCGCTTAATTTATTTAAAAATCAATAAAATTTAAAGAGTAAAATAAAATGACCAACCGCAGATTTACAGGCACACGCACGCTATATCAAGATGATTTTGATAAATTTGCCAATGCTCACGTTATTATCATCGGTATTGGTGGCGTGGGGTCGTGGGCGACAGAAGCCCTTGCTCGCACTGGCGTGGGCGAGCTGACGCTCATTGACATGGATGTGCTGGTGGAGAGCAATGTCAATCGCCAACTGCCCGCCCTAACCGACACCTTTGGCGAATCCAAAATCGGCGAGATGACAAAACGGGCGGTAGGCATTAACCCCAATATCAAAATCAATGTTATTGATGAATTTATCACGCCTAATAATATTCATGAATTATTACCCACTATTGAAACCATAAAAGACTACAAAGCCAAAAAAAGACCGCTTGTTATATTGGACTGTGTGGACGATATGAATGCCAAATTGGCAATCGCCCTATATTGCCGATTTAATAAAGTCAAGCTCATCATCTCAGGCGGAGCAGGGGGAAAAATTGACCCCTTGCAAATAAAAGTGAGCGATTTAAAAGATGTGTATCAAGACCCCTTACTTGCCAAATTACGCCAACACCTAAGAGATAAAAATATCAATAAATCTTTAAAAGAAAAGTTTGGCATGAAATGCGTCTATTCGTCCGAACCTTTAAAACTTGCCAATGCTTGCGAGAGCGGACTTAACTGTGGTGGTTATGGCTCGGCAGTAACGGTAACGGCAAGCGTAGGCATGATAATGGCAAGCGAATGCTTAAAGATGATTGGTAATTTTTAATTTTATCTGTTATCATTTTATTTGGTTAATAAACTCACAAAAAACGAAGTTATCTTATGAAAATTTTACAATCCAAACATTATCGTCCTAGAAAGGTCATCACTGAAATATTTAGGGATAATCAATATCAAATTACTTCCCAAGATTTAGACCATGCTGTTTCTACTTATGATAATCCTTATAATGAATTATTAGATTCATTATTACCCAGTGTTGATTTTCATGATATGGTGATTAAAAAAGACAAATTGGTGGATTTTATTAAATGCACCGATTATCACCCTGTGGCATTTGATAAAAAAAGCCATGTTTTTTATGAAAATGAATTGTGTTACTTTTATGAAAAATACGAATTATTTATCATTGCCAAAGAAAATCTAAGCAATGAATACGACAAAACCATTTTTGAATCGGGTTTTTTAAAGGTAAATCGTATTTTTTATGACCCAACCAATGAAAATGCCCTAACTAATATCCGTGCCTTTTTTAATGAGTATTTGGAAAAATATATCTCAAAAGACAGCAAGGTATTTCTATTATTAAAAGAAGGGCGAGATTTGGTATTTAGACACCAAAGTATTAAACCTTATACGCTCGACTTGCAGACAATGTATAATGACGACTTTTTGCCAACTCATCATAAAGTCAAAGATGAATTGGCACAAGGCAAAAAAGGCGTGGTATTATTGCACGGCTTGGCAGGGACGGGCAAGACCAATTATATCAAATGGCTCACCGCCCAAATTCCTGATAAGGATTTTATCTTTGTGCCAAATAATATGATTGGCGAGCTTGCCAAACCTGAATTTATGAGTATGCTTATTGAACAAAAAAATTCGGTGTTGGTATTAGAAGACTGTGAAAACTATATTGCCGAGCGTGTGGGCGGTGGCAATCAAACGGACGTGGTGGGGATTATTCTCAATATCGCTGACGGGATATTGTCAGACGTATTAGAGTGCCAGTTTATTTGCACCTTTAATGCTGATTTAATGGATATTGACCATGCCTTATTAAGACGTGGGCGACTCATTGCCGAATATCAATTTGGTAAATTATCCATTGAAAAATGCAATGCTTATCTAAAATCCATTGGCAAAAACATCACGGTGGATAAAGAGATGACCCTTGCCGAATTAACCCACATTGACGAAAAAGAATATAAAGCGGTTGATGATAAAAAAGTAGGGTTTGGGTTTGTTTAAATCTATTGGTTATAATGATTTTAAATAGATGAATAAGGGTAAATTAAATTTGCCCTTATTTTTATTTTTAAAAATATGTTAATTACCCTTAATAAATACCATCATATCCATAACGCTGATTATTCACCTGAGTAGCAAAAGTCATGCCATAGCGTAAATGGGTGTTATCATGCCATTTATAAACAAAGCTGTATGGTTTATAAAATTGATGTGTGTCATACATCAAACTTAAATGCAGTCGCTCTAAATCGCTAATGTCTTCGGTGATAAGTCGGTCATTATCAAGATAAATAAAATGGCATTGCGACTGTGCGTGTGGCGTGGTAAAAATTTGCTCGCTAAAATGATAATGGCAATATACCGCTTTATCCTGTCCGATATTGGGCGGGGCATAGCTGATATAATCCACGTCATCAGGAATGTGAGATGTTAATTTGGGATTGATGTGCTTGGCGTGATATTTAAGATTGGATATATGACAATTATCTGACGATGAATGCGTACTTTGGATTTGATTAAATTCATCTTGGATTGTTTGAATGATTTGTTTGTCGCCAATCACATCAAGGGCAGGCATATCAAAATCATGATTGGTCATATAATCCGCCCCATGTTTTAGGGCAATCTTACTTAACTCTTTGTGCGTACACATATCATAGCTGATGTGGGTGAATTGGCTTTGATTATTGGATAATAAAATCATGGCGGTAATCGCCATACATGATAAGATGATAAGTAAGGGGGTGATAAATTTCATGATTGGTAATTTTTTAATTTATCCTAAATTAGCCAAACAATTCTGTCAAGGGTGGGCGTGCCTGTTTAAACGGATATTTTCATTACAAAAATTGAGTTAAAGTGTTAAGTTTTGACCTTACTTTATAAAAATGTTATCAATGGCAGGCATGCTCTAATCATGAACAGGCTCTTAAAGTCATAAATCGCCATGCTCTCATACCTTACCATGCCTTAATAAATAAGATGGCAGGCGGGGCGGTCTAAGGTATGAAAAATAACCACCGTTCGGCTCATGACTTCCTAGCCTGCTAAAACTGATACATGATTCAAATTTGAATCATCTAGTTAGATTGCCCCAATCTAAGCCTATCTAAATTTGACTAACCAAATAAGCCAACTTCAATCCGCCATTGATACGGATAAACCCCAATCGCTCATAATATTGGGCTAACTGCTTATCTTTGGCATCTATCATGGCGAACGCCACACCGCTTTGGGTGCTGATATTTTTAATGCGTTCTAGGGCGTTTCTAATGGCGTGTTTTGATAGCCCCTGCCCTTGATAATCCTTGCTTACCCCAATCCGCCCTATGATGACAATGGGAATTTGTTTGGGATAGCCTTTTATGGTGGCGTTGTCAAAATGGGCGTTGGATAGGGTGTAAAACGCCTTGATAACGCTGTCATCTGCCAATACATGAACCCTTGCTACGCCCTTTTTGTGGTGCTGGCTTGCCATTGTCTGCAAATAGCGGTTAATGTCATCTTGTCCACAATCAAAGGCGGTGCGGTCGTGGTGCTTGTCTAATGGCTCAAACATGGCTATCCCCAAACAACAAGGCTCTTGCCTTTGGGTTAGGTTTTGGGGGGTTATCCAGTAGGCTCATCAAATGCCGTGTTTCATCATCACTTAGGCGGATTTCATCGCCATTTAAGCCGTGTTGGTCTAACACCTGCCAAATATCATCATAATCTTTGGCTAGCATTTCCTGCACCGTTAAACCCTGCTCATGGGCTTTGGCAATAATGGCTTGTTCGATGTGTGGTGGTAAATCTATAATCATGGTTAATCCTTAAAATAATTCGCCATGACTGCCCAACCTTGCCAATGACAAATATTCATCATCTTTTGGTAGATAAGTAGTAAGTCGGGCTTGATGTGACATTCTCTAAACCCCTTGTAATTACCAATTAAATCATGGTCTTTGTATTTTGGCGGTAAAGGTTTGTTGTTCAGTAGCAAATAAAGCACTTCTATCAAAGCGGTATCAAGCTCGCCATGCTTTTTAAAGTCTCTTTTAAAGGCGTTTGAGCGTTGTAATTTAAGCGTTCAAATCCGCCATAAGTTCATCAAGCGTATCAAATTGCTTGCCCTGCCCCGCCACAAGCTCATCTATGGCTTGTTTGGTTTCGCTGTTTGGCATATAGGCAAACTCTAAGGCTTTTTCATAAACGCTATTGACACAAAACTGCTCAACACTAATGCCCTGTACGTTGGCAATACGCTCGATGATGTGAGCGGTGGTCGGTGGTAGGTCAATAATCATGGTTAATCCTTGTGTGGTACGTATCCATTATAAATTTAATCACACGACCAATCAAGGCATTTTTCTCAATCTAGGGGAAAACGTGGGGAAAATGGCGTAAAGCCTTTATTTATAAGGCTTGCAGGGGTTTTTGGTTTATTTCCCCCATTTCTGGGTTTTTATTTTTATTTTTGGCGGTGTATTTGTACAAGTTTATGATTTTATTAGGCTTATTTGGCGTGCATTTGTCATTAGGCTGCAAGCATTTAATGGCGGTATCTGTAAGGCTTATTGTTGGTATATTGTGATGGCAAACTCAAATACCAACAAAATTCATGGATAGCAATAGATTATGGTGGACTACCAAAGACAAGGAAAAGGGATAAAGCCTAGAAAAATCAAGGGCTATCGCACTGTTGTGGATAGCCCTAGACTGTTGTATGGTCGGAGTGGCGGGATTCGAACTCGCGACCCCTTGCACCCCATGCAAGTGCGCTACCAAGCTGCGCTACACCCCGAATAGGCGATTATTATAGCAGGTTTTTGTCAGATTGCAAGCGATTTTTAAATCATGTTTTGATCGTAAAGCAAAACCGCCCAATGAGATTTGAGCGGTTTCGTATGACGGTTCATCACGCCTGATTGTCATCAGATGATGGGTTATCAAGTGGAGCGTTATCATCGGCTTTGGGTTTGCGTTTGACGACTTCTGCCTTCTGGGCTGCCTTAGATGTTCTTTTGGCGGGGGTTTTGGCAGGTTTTGGGGTTTTTGCTTTGGCGGGCTTGGGCTTTTTGGGCGTTACCAAATTCAAAATCCCTGTTGGTTGTAACAGCTGACCTGAGACGCTCTCAATCATGTCCTTATAGCTGGTAGGACTGGTTTTGGTGGTCTCATCATGTGTCTTATTGTCAGCCTTATCATCTGCTTTGGGGGCTTGGGCGTCTGGTTTACCATCGTCTTTGGGTTCATCAGCTGGGCTGATGATGTCATCCAAGGCTTGCACCAAAGATTCTAAGGCGGATTCTGCGGATTCTAACACTTTATCCATGGTATCGCTGGCAGACTCTAACAAGCTCGGCTCGGTAGTGTCATTTGTGCTAGGCTCTGTCTTAGGGGGTAAAGGCTCAGCCATGTCGCCTGCTGGCAGGTCAGGGTTGTCCACAGGCTCAGGCTTGTGGGCTTCTGTGGCAGGGGCTGCCGTCTCATCTGCTACTACATTCGGGACAGATTTGCCTACCGTCTCATCAGAGATGGGTGGTGTGCCTAAGTCAGGGTGCTGACCACGGGGGTCGTTGCTGGCACGCTGAGCGATGGGACGTGGTATGGCTTCGGTTTTGCCTTGTCCGATGTGCCATGCACGCTGTGCGGTGGTATGCTCGGCAAAGTCTGCCAAATACTCGTCTGAGAGTGGGGCATAGCCATAGTTGGCGAACTGCTCGGCAAACGCCTGTTCGAACGCCTGCTCGCCGTCTGTCGCAGAGTGGGTCTCTGTGGGTTTGTCAGCGTGAATGGTATCTACCGCACGCAAAAAGTGTGCCACAAAGTCGTCACGCCATGCTTGGGGCAGGGTGTCGCCCAACACGCTTTGGATAAACTCACCTGCCGTGCCTGTGATGGTTGGGCGAGTTGTGGTGGGGGCTGGCTGTGCTTTGGTCAGACCGAGCTTCTCACGCAGGGCGACTGCCACGACTCGGGGGTCGTTGATTGCCTTGTTCATCTCTTGGGCGAGTGTGGTTAGGCGTTCTGCACTCACGACATCAGCGGTTGGCGTATCTGTCTGCTGTGTCATGTCAGGAGCATGGGTACTCACTTCATCTGCTTGGGCGGATGTGGCTTGCCCTGTTTGATTTGCTCCTATATCATCGTCAGGTGCAGTAACATCACCATCCACACCGATGGTCTCTGCCGCCACTTCTGCTTGCACTTCTGTTGGCACCGCCAAGTTTGCCACGTCGCTGTCTTTGCTAGGTTTATCGGCAGGTTCGGCTTTTTCAGCTCTGGTGCGTTTTGGCTTGGGTTTGCTGTTGTCTAGCGAGACATGCACCACATCGCCTGTCATCTCGGGCTCGGTGATGGGGCTGACGTGTAGCACCACTTCATCAGGGTTGGTAGATTTGCGTGTGCTACGGTCAGCTTTGGCAGGTTTGTCAGCACCTTTATCTGCTCTTGGCTCATGTTTTGATTCTGGCTTTGGCTCATGGGCTTGGGGCTTGGCTGTTGATTTGTCCATGCCCTTGTCTGTGCCTTTATCCGCCCCTTTGTCTGCTTTGTCGCGGGCTTTGCCTGACTGATGGCTGTTGGTATTTACCACGTCTGTTTTGTCGGCAGGTTGTAGTGTCTCGCCACGCACCGTCTCGCCACGAGGTTCACGCTGAGAGTGTGGCTCACGCTTGGGGTAGTCCTGTTCTTTTTTACGGCGGTCGGCTCTGTTTTTGTCCTTGTCGCTTTGGGTATCACGGACGGCTTCACGCTTTTCTGCCTTGTCGTTTTTGTCATCATTGGCAGGTTTGGTTTTTTTCTTGTATTTGTCATCACGCTCGGTGCGGGTGCCACGCTCGGCTTTGTCGGTTCTGTCAGACTTTTGGGGGGCTTTGTCTGGGGTACTCTCGCTAGCGGTGGGTAGGCTGATTTGTCCAAATGCACCCAAGCTACTTGCCCCACCATTGACGATGGATTCGATGGCGGCGGCAGCGTCTGCGTTATTTAAGGCATGAGTAAGGCGTGCCTGTGGCTTGGGAGCGAATAGGTTGGACAGCCATGCCACGGCTTTGACTTCTTGGGACTGTTTGGGGGTCTCTTGGGGGGCTTTGTCTCGTTTGTTGTCGCCTTTTTGGTCTTTGGCTTTGGTGGTGGCATTATCCGCCTTTTGCCAACGGTTTGCCACTGTGGTCGGTTCATCGGTTTTGGTTTGCCAATTCACTTCATAACCACGGTCAATGTTTTCACGTTCTTCAACATCAACAATCCGCTCATAGCTTGACGGGGCAAAGCCGTCTGGGTTGAAGTGCAGGCTAAAATTAGGACTTTCTAAATGAGCATGGGGCAAAATGGTAATGCGTGTGCCTGAGTCTTGTTCTAGATACACAAGGCTTTCACGTTTTTCATTAAGCAAAAAGGCGGCAATCTCGGTCGGCACTTCGGCTTGAATCTCGCCCATACGCTCTTTTAGGGCAATCTGCTCGATTTGTCGCATGATAGACAGAGCCAAAGAACGCAAATCCCGTATCATGCCATTGCCATGACAACGTGGGCACAGATAGCCTGTGGCTTCTTCTAGGGACGGACGCAGACGCTGACGGCTCATCTCCATCAGTCCAAATTTGCTAATCTCGGCAAACTGCACTCTGGCACGGTCGTAGCGTGTGGCATCAATTAAGCGTTTTTCCACGTCCTTTTGGTGCTGTGGGTCGTTCATGTCAATAAAGTCAATGACAATCAGACCGCCCATGTCTCTTAGGCGTAGCTGACGGGCAATCTCATCGGCGGCTTCTAGGTTGGTGTGGTAAGCGGTCTCGGAGACGTCCGAGCCTTTGGTGGACTTGGCGGAGTTGATGTCGATTGCCACCATTGCTTCGGTTTGGTCGATGACGATAGAGCCACCAGACGGCAGACGCACTTCACGCTGATAGGCGGTTTCAATCTGACGCTCAATGCCAAAGCGGGTAAATAGGGGTTCATAATCGGTATATTTACGCAATTTGCCCATTTGGGTTGGCATGACAGACGCAATAAAGTGAGCCGCTTCGTTATAGGCGTTCTCAGAGTCAATCCACACTTCGCCGATGTCATCACGCAGATAATCACGCACGGCACGAGTAACCACGCCTGCTTCTTGGTGAACAAGGCAGGGGCTTGGGCGAGTGCGGTTTTGTTCTAGGATAGATGACCACGCATCCAGCAGGTGGTTTAGGTCGTTTTGTAGGTCATCAAAGCCCTTGCCAATCCCTGCCGTGCGTACAATCACACTCATGCCACGGGGTATTGATAGACTGGCGATGATTTGCTTCATTTCATCACGCACTTTGCCTGAGATTTGACGGCTGATACCGCCCCCTTTGGCGTTGTTTGGCATGAGTACCAAATACCGCCCAGCCAGCGAGATGTAGGTGGACAAGGCAGCCCCTTTGTTGCCACGTTCTTCTTTTTCGACTTGAACGATGACGCTGTCGCCTTCTTTGATGATGTCTCGGATATTGTCGGTGCGGGGGTTGCCTTTGAGATACTCGGGGGCAATCTCACGCAGGGGCAAAAAGCCCTGACGAGCCGAGCCGTATTCAACAAATACCGCTTCTAATGACGGCTCAACACGGGTGATATGTCCCTTGTAGATGTTGGCTTTTTTTTGTTCACGAGTGCGATTTTCTAGGTCAAAATCGTAAAGGTGGTGGTCTTTGCACAGTGCCACACGAATTTCTTCGTTGTGGGTGGCGTTGATAAGAATGCGTTTCATGATGTTCCTTAAAAAGTAAACATCAAGGCGGTAAGATAGGGCGTTGCCTATTAGACAAATGGTTGGGCTTTATGGTGTGTTAGGTTTGCAAAAATCGGATACATCAGCACCCTTGTTTTGGCTTTTTACAATAAAAATCTACAAAACTAAAAACCCATTTGGTAAATCATTACCAAATCAGTTCAACGCCTAAAAAATTGGTTGGGATTAACCCTTATCATACAGTCATCGCTTGCACCGATGAAACCAAACAGCAAATTCTACAAAAACAGTGTTTGTCTTGTGTTTTTGTGTGTGTTTGGCAAAAAATCTTACGCACCTTGATGTGCAAAATAAAAAATAGGTTTTGATTTAAAGGTGTGTCAACAAGAAAACCGTTCGTGGTGAGCTTGTCGAACCATAACGGTTTTCTGCCACCCTTCGACAAGCTCAGGGCGAACGGAAAACCTATCATTTTTTCAAATCATTACCGAAAAAATTATGGGCTACCTGTGATGAATATAAATAATCAATACCAAGATTATGTTTGGTATTTTTAATCAATACGCCATTTTTGGCAAAAATTTCACTTTTGTCATCACTTTATTTGGTAACGTGCTAAACTATATCAGATTTACCCAAATTTTCCTATCAAAATTTTAAAAATTTAACAATATGACCCAAAATTCCCCCAAAATGCCCCAATCGGCTGATGATGTGATTAGCGATTTTAGCCGTGTCAATTTTTTGACCGTAACCGCCAACCAAGACGGACAACGCATTGATAATTTTTTGCTCGCTCGCCTAAAAGGCTTGCCACGCTCGCACCTGTATAAGCTCATCAGAGATGATGAAATCCGCATCAACAAAAAACGCTGTAAGCCCCATGACCGCCTAAGCGTGGGCGATGTCGTGCGTGTCGCTCCCATTCGCCTGTCGGTGCGTGATGAGCCTGTGGTGTCGGACGACTTTGCCAAGGGTTTGCTTGGACGGGTGGTGTTTGAAAATGACGGCTTGATTGTGCTAAACAAACCGCATGGCTTGGCGGTGCATGGCGGAAGTGGCGAGAGTTTTGGGGTGATTGAAGCCATGCGAGTGGCAACGGGCAAAAAATATTTAGAACTCATTCACAGGATTGACAAAGACACGTCAGGGCTACTGCTGATTGCCAAAAAACGCAGTACTTTAAAAGACTTACAAGTCCATTTTAGAGAAAAAACCATACAAAAAGACTATCTGTGCGTGGTGCATGGGGCGGTCAAGAGCGGTCAAAAAATAGACAAACCGCTACTCAAATACACCCTAAAAAATGGCGAAAGACGGGTCAAGGTAGATAAAGACGGCAAACCGTCCCAAACCGTGATAGACGTGCTGGCGAGCTTTGAGATAGACGGCATGGCGGTAAGCCTTGTCAAGGCAAGTCCACTCACAGGACGCACGCACCAAATCCGTGTGCATATGGCAAGTATCGGTCATGCCTTGCTTGGCGATGACAAGTATCAGTCGCCCACGCAGGCAAGCCTTGCCACCCAAAAAGGCATAAAACGGCTGTGCCTACACGCTTGGCGGATTGCCGTGCCGAGTGATGACGGTGTGCAGGTGTTTGAAGCGGAGTTGCCTGATGATATCAGGGGGATTGTGGGGGATAGGGTTTAGGATTGCGTGCGATTATTTGACTTGGGTTAAGGGCTAGTTAAGAGTAAGTAGGGTGCATACCACGCACCTTTTTAAAACATACCTTAATAATCATCGTCTTGCCTTTCTATTTTTGCTTCCCTTAATCTCTGTCTTGCTTTTATTGCTCTTATCTCATTAAGATAAAATCTTAGCATTCTTGCTTCTTCTTGGGCGGCGGTAGTTTCACCATTGTGCATTCTTTGAAATGCTGCTTCAAGTCGTGGGGCACAAATTGCCTTAATTTCATCACTAAAAGAAAGACCAACCGAATGTATGGCTCTTCTGCCAGCTTCTAAGATATTATGTTCTCTTTTTTCACTCATGATATTACCCTGTTGTTTTAAATTTATAATTATAACACATATCTACGCCCCAATTTTTATAGTCATAACTTTTATCTTTAAATAACCCCATTGTAAAACACCCACCACCCCAAATCAACCCAATTTCCCCAAAAAGCCC
>NZ_JADFBZ010000054.1:0-18494 GCF_015223095.1 Moraxella sp. K127
AGAGAAGTTGAGCCACAAGGTTATCAAGTAAAATTTGTGGATATCAACGCCGAGTATATTGATGAGTTGGTTGAGCAGGGTCAGTTGTATTTATTCCAGATTTATAATAAAGATTTCTCGCCCAAGGCTCACGGCAAGCCTAATTTACATACTTTGTATTTTAAGGCGTTATTTAGTGAAAATAATCTTGCCAATCCAATTTATAAATTAAATGGCGAGGCGGAGATATTTTATCGCAAGGCGTCTTTGGATATGAATGAAACCACCATTCATCGTGCAGGCGAGGTATTAGAAAATAAAAATCCTGACAATCCCAAAAAGCGTCAATTTGTCTATGACATCATCAAAGACAAACGTTATACCCAAGATAAGTTTATGCTACATGTGCCTATTACCATGAATTTTGGCGTGCAGGGCATGACGATTAAAGAGTTTAATAAAAAAGTTAATCAAAGCATACAACAATATAATGATGTCAATGTAATAGGTATAGACCGTGGTGAGCGACATCTGCTATATCTGACCGTGATTAACAGCAAAGGCGAAATCTTAGAACAGCGTAGTCTCAATGACATCATCACCACATCGGCAAATGGCACACAAATGACCACGCCTTATCATAAGATACTGGACAAAAGAGAAATAGAACGCCTAAATGCTCGTGTCGGTTGGGGCGAGATTGAGACCATTAAAGAGCTAAAATCGGGCTATCTAAGCCATGTGGTACATCAAATCAGCCAGCTTATGCTTAAATATAATGCTATTGTGGTGTTAGAGGATTTAAATTTTGGATTTAAGCGTGGTCGCTTTAAGGTGGAAAAGCAAATTTACCAAAACTTTGAAAACGCCTTAATCAAAAAACTAAATCATTTGGCATTAAAAGACAAGGCAGATGATGAGATTGGCTCATACAAAAACGCCTTACAACTGACCAATAATTTTACCGACCTAAAAAGCATTGGCAAGCAAACAGGCTTTTTATTCTATGTGCCTGCATGGAACACCAGTAAAATAGACCCTGTAACGGGCTTTGTGGATTTGTTAAAACCACGTTATGAAAATATCGCTCAATCGCAAGCGTTTTTTGGTAAGTTTGATAAGATTTTTTATAACGCAGACAAGGGTTATTTTGAATTTCATGTGGATTATGCCAAATTCACTGACAAAGCCAAAAACTCTCGCCAAACATGGGTCATTTGCTCGCATGGCGATAAACGCTATGTTTATGACAAAACCGCCAATCAAAATAAAGGGGCGACCATTGGCATTAATGTCAATGATGAATTAAAATCGCTATTTGCTCGTTATCACATCAATGACAAACAGCCAAATCTGGTCATGGATATTTGTCAAAATAACGACAAAGAATTTCATAAATCGCTGATGTACCTGTTAAAGGCATTGCTTGCATTGCGATATAGTAACGCCAGTAGTGATGAAGATTTTATTTTATCACCTGTGGCAGATGATAAGGGTATGTTTTTCAATTCGGCATTGGCAGATGATACACAGCCACAAAATGCGGACGCCAATGGGGCATATCATATCGCATTAAAGGGCTTATGGTTATTAAATGAACTAAAAAACAGCAATGATTTGGATAAAATCAAACTTGCCATTGATAATCAAACATGGCTAAACTTCGCTCAAAACCGCTAATCACCA
Organism: Moraxella sp. K127; assembly: GCF_015223095.1. Lineage (NCBI taxonomy): Bacteria > Pseudomonadati > Pseudomonadota > Gammaproteobacteria > Moraxellales > Moraxellaceae > Moraxella > Moraxella sp. K127. The sequence continues at coordinate 1,666 of NZ_JADFBZ010000054.1, forward strand.
AAGCTCAGTTTCGGCTGAGCTTTTTATTTGGGAGATAGTATGGAATATCATACATTAAATATCAGCCAATTAAATGATTTTATTTTTTGCCCCTATTCGATTTATCTACATAACGTCTATCAGGCATTGGACGATGATACATATCACGATACGCCACAAGTCAAAGGCAAAATCGCTCATGAGGGCGTGGATAATGGCACATACAGAACCAAAAAGTCCGTTATCACTGCCATGGCGGTGCATTCGGATAAATATGGCTTGACAGGCAAAATTGACCAATATTTTGCTGATAGTAAAAAACTCATCGAACGCAAACGCACGATTAAAACCATTTATGACGGCTATAAATTACAGCTTTATGCCCAGTATTTTTGTTTGATAGAAATATAGAACAAAAAGCCAATAATTCTATCACTTTATTAAAAGGCATTCGCAAAAAAGACGATGAATTACGCCAAATCATAGAGACATTAGCCGATTATCAAAGGCAGATTGGTCAAACCAAACATTTGGATGAATTAATGGGCATAGAGGGTAATATTGCCAAAAGTTATTTTAAACATCATTTTGGGCAATTAAAACACATCTCTTGGAAAGGCAGAAAACCACGCCTAAAAATAGACCCTGTCAATGTGGTGCTGGATATGGGTTATACGCTGTTGTTTAATTATATAGAGGTAAATTTACGATTATTTGGTTTTGATGTTTATAAAGGCATGCTTCATCAGCTTTGGTATAGAAGAAAATCTCTGGTATGTGATTTGGTTGAACCATTTCGCTGTATCGTGGATAAGCAGGTATTGACATCATTTAATCTTGGGCAATTTAAAACAGAGCATTTTAATCAAATAAAAATGCAATACCAACTAAAACCTGAACATCAAAGAACTTATAACGCCATTTTAATGCAGGCAATCATCGCCCATAAAGTACCAATACTTGTTTATATCAGGGATTTTTATCGTGCATATATGAAATATGCTGATAAAGATATGGTATTTGACGAATTGGTTTTGATGTTGCCAAATTTTGACATACAAGCAAATGGAGAAGATGTATGATAATCGTCAGTTATGACATCAGTGATAATAAAGTGCGTGGACGATTTGCCAAATTTTTAATGCAATATGGCGACAGGTTGCAATATTCGGTCTATGAAATTCAAAACAGCGAACGCATTTTAAACATCATCACCGAAAAAATAAAAGCAGAATTTGAGTCTTTATTTACAGGAGCGGATAGCGTCATTATCTTTCGGTTTACAGAACGTGAAGTATTAAGATTTGGTCATGCCAAACATCGTAATGAGGATTTGTTAATTTTATAAAAATCCTTGGCAAAAATGATGAGGTTTGTTATAATAAGAGATCTAAATCACACCCAAATGTTTACTTTACAAACCTAAGTCTTAATGTGTGATTTATCATGTTTTGGCGGTAAAAATGATGATTTTTTGTACAAAAAACTTGCTAATTTCTCAAAAAATCATTAAAAATACCCCAAAACGGGTCTAACGACCTTTTAAATTTCTACTGTTTGTATTGGCGTTTAAGATGATTAACCCCACTGCCTGTCCCGAAACGCCACTGCCGTGTCTTTGGCTTTTTTGATGGCAAGTTTGCGGTTATGACTGGCGAAGAGCTTTAACTGCCACAGTTTTTCTTGGTATAAGGTCAGATGGTCGCTTGGGTGCATGCGATTGATAAGGCGTTTGCTTGCCAGTACTGCATCAGGCGAGCGAGAGGCAATCTCATCGGCTAGGGCTTTGGCACGTGCCATTGGCTCATCATCGAGATGGGTGATGAGTCCGTAGTCGTAAGCGGTCTGGGCATCAAGTAGGCGAGCGGACATGGCAAGCTCTTTTAGCTTATCCTTGCCGATATCTCTGGCAAGACGGGTCAATCCCATGTCAGCGACCAATCCCCATTTGGCTTCAAGTACTGACCATGTCGCTGATGGGTGGCTGATACGTACATCCGCCCCCATGGCAAGCTGTAACCCCGCCCCAAGGCATACGCCATCGACCACGGCAATCACTGGTACAGGCAGGCTCTGCCAAATCAAGCACACCTTTTGAAACAAGCTAGGGGCTGGCTTTATCAGCTCTTTGGTGGCAAAAATCATGTTCTTAGGCGAGCCAAACACCGCCAAATCCAGCCCACTACAAAAATCCGCCCCGCCCGTGATGATGACGGCACGCACCGATTTGTCCGCCTTGATGTGGCGAGCGGTCTTGATTAACTCTTGCATCATCACAAAGTTCATGGCGTTCTTTTTGTGGGGGCGAGATAAGGTGATGATGGCGATGTGGTTGTCATGGCTTAGCGTGAGTGTTTGCATGAGGTCTCCTTTGTTATGCTTTATACCATTTTCCAAGGTAGGGTATCTTCATCATCATGACCGCCCGACTTAGGTATTGATTCAAGGGTGGATGAGTCCATCGCCCCATTTGCCAAAAAGTCTTCGATGTCAATATTTTCAAGGCTTTCTAGGGCATCGATGAGTGAGCGGTAACTGGGGCGAATGCTGATGAATTGCCCTGCTGATGTGTCGCCCAAATTGGCACGGCACTTTTGTTCAAAGTCTTCTGCCGTGGCTCTAAGGCGTGGCACACCCGTGTAGCGACTGCCCCCGACCAGCCGATGTGTGATGTCAGCAAGGGCGACTCTGTCTCTGTCTGCCCACGCTCGTTCTAGGGCGAGCTTTTCGCTCTCGCTACTCTCAATAAGTAGTGAGAGTAAGGTTTTGGCAAGGTCATCTTTGTTGGCAGAGCGTGCCAATGCGTCCGCCCAGTCGATGTCAGGTAGGGTGGATTTGGTTTTGTCAGGCTTGTCAGTTTTATGGGCGTGCTTGCCCTGTTGGGGGGTCAACCCATTGTCACCCACACCTTTATCCATGCTTTTATTTGTGTCTTTATCTGTGCCGTCACCCATGTCATCGCCCGTCAGCTCGCCCATCTCGCCCATCTTGCCATAGGGCGTACCTGCAAAGTCGGGCGTGCCGTCTGTGGGGGTAATGACAGGTCTGCCCGACTCGCCAAGCCAGCGTGAGAGTGTCTGCACCAGCTGTTCATGCCCGATGGGTTTGCCGACATAGTCGCTCATACCTGCCGACACCAGTCGCTCTTTTTCATCAGACTGACCGTGGGCAGTTAGGGCGATGATGGGGACAGGGGGATGGTTGTGGCTCTCTTCGATTTTGCGGATTTGGATACTCGCTTCTAATCCTGACATTCTGGGCATTTGAATGTCCATAAAAATCAAATCAATCCGCTCGCCCATGCTGATGGCACGGGTCATGGTCTCGATGGCATCAAAACCATTATGGGCGGTGATGACTGTCACGTCAAGCTCGCCAAGCAGGGCTTCTAACACGAGCAGGTTGGGTGGATGGTCGTCCACTGCCAGCACCCGATGACCCGAGAATTTACTGATGGGGGTATCCTGCATGGGCTTGCCATCGGCGAGCATGGCGATGAGTTGGCGTTTGTCCATGGGTTCGTAGAGTGCGTGCGTTTGGTATTTGTCCAGTAGGGCGTTGTCCATGCCCACTTGATAGCCATAGGCGGACAGTTTGCCCTGATAGCGAGAGCGGATTTGGCGAAGGATGGCACCGACATCATCCAAGGACGCATCCTGCCCAAAATAGTCCACAATCACCCAGTCAAAGCCATGCCCTGCCTTGTCTAGCTGTTCTAACAAATCAGCAAAGCCGATGGCAAAATGCACGTCCACATCCGACCCTGCCAAGGTTGCTTTTAGTACTTGAATGGCGGGGGCATGGTTTATCCATACCAACAGCTTGGTTGGGGCAAGTTTTGTTAGGCTGTATAAATCATCATCGGTGCCCGTGTCATCAGGAGCTTGCACGCTTGCACCACCCAGATGAATGGGCATCTCAAACCAAAACGTCGCCCCTGTCTTGGCGATGTTTTCGCTGTTATTGTCATAAAAACCTATCGTTCCGCCCATCAGCTCGGTCAGTTGTTTGCTAATCACAAGCCCCAGCCCCGTTCCGCCATAACGACGGGTTACTGACAAATCGCCTTGGCTAAAACTCTTAAACAGCGACGCTTTGTCATCATCGGACACGCCCTTGCCCGTGTCTTCAACGCTGATGTGCAGGTAGCCATCATTGTCATCGGACAGTCCCACACGCACCACCACGCCCCCTGTATCGGTGAACTTGATGGCATTGCCAACGAGATTGGTTAGGATTTGTTTGACTCGCAGACTGTCGCCTGTCACACGGTTTGGCACGTCATTATAAAACAGCACCGACAGCCTAAGGTGCTTTTCTAGTGCCATGGGCGAGAGCATGTCCACCACGTCATAGATGGCAGAGTATAGGTCAAATCCATGACTGTCTAGCACGAGCTTGTCTGCTTCTAATTTTGAAAAATCAAGCACGTCATTGACCAAAGCGAGCAGATGGGCGGATGATTTTTTGATGGTTTGGACGTACAGGCTTTGCTCGGCACTTAGACCGTGGCGACCATCGTGCCGACCATCGTGCCGAGCCAGTAGGTTGATAAAGCCGTCAATGCTGTTTAATGGCGTGCGTAACTCATGACTGATGTTTGCCAAAAATGCCGACTTGGCATGGCTAGATGACACCGCCAAATCCCGAGCCTTGCGAATGGAGATGGTCTGCATTTCCATCTCATCTAGGGCGTGCTGTAAATCCTGTTCGGTCTCATTGGCGTGGGTTTTTAGCTCATTAAAACTTGCTGACAGTCGTCTCATGGCTTGGACAAAGTCCCGTTGTAGTAGGGAGAACTCGCCATCGGCATTGGTCTTGATGGGTTTGTCGATGTTGTCGCTGTTTAGCTTTTGCAAAAACAGACGCATTTCATAAATCGGGGCAATCCAGCGTTTAGAATAGATATTTAAAATGAGCAAAAGGAGCAGTAGCGTGGTTAAGCCTGTGATGGCAAGGGCAAGCACTACCCGATAACTGGTGATGGTCAAAGACTCGTCATCCATCTCAACGACGACATAATAAGGCGTGCCATCAAACATCATCTGCTTGCCATAGCTTGTGCCATAAGTGCTGCGATAACGCTCAAAATTGCCTTGATATCTATTCATGACCCCAAGCAGTTCATCACTGGCAAATGGGATGTCATCATCATAACCGCCATGACTGGCCAGCAGACGATAATTCCCATCAAAAATCGCCATACGTCTGACCTGTTGGGGCGATATTTTGTGAAAAAAGTCATCAAAGGCAGGTAGGGCAGGCGTGGGGCTGTTTGTGTCGGCAAAATGACGGGTTAGGCTCATCTCATAGCGAAGTAGGGCGGTGCGTGCCAAAGCGTCCTGTTCGGAGAGTACCGCCTGTCTGACTTCACGAAAAACAAGCACTCCACCGACCATCGCCAAGATGACTATCGGCAAAAACACAAGGGCGACCAATTGTCCATAAGCACTGCGTAAGTTAAAAGGGGTTTTTTTCATGAGTGGGCTATGTTGTCAGGCAGATGGCATAGTTTAGCATAATTCCAAGATGAATTTTAGGGGCTATTTCAAGATGACTTTTAAGGCAAATTTACCGCTAAATTTAACGGTAAAAATCCGTTTGTGCTATAATGTCGCCATTTTATTATACAGATGACCACCTAGCCATGACTGATTTGACCACCCCAAACGCCCTAAATCGCACCCTTGCTCACACCGTTGGTAACACGCCCCTTGTCCGCTTGACACGCCTTGCCACAGACGTAAACGCCGATATTTTTGCCAAATTAGAAGGTAATAACCCTGCTGGCTCCGTCAAAGACCGCCCTGCCTTTAATATGATAAATGAAGCCCAAAAACGTGGGCAAATCAAACAAGGCGACACGCTCATCGAAGCCACAAGCGGTAATACAGGCATTGCCCTTGCCATGGTGTCTGCCATGCTCGGCTACAAGATGACCCTTATCATGCCGTCCAATTCCACCCAAGAACGTAAAGACGCCATGCGTGCCTATGGGGCGACCTTGATAGAAGCGGATAATATGGAAACCGCTCGGGACATGGCACTTGCCATGCAAGCGGACGGCAAAGGGATTGTCCTTGACCAATTTAACAATAATGACAATTGGCAAGCCCATTACAAAACCACCGCCCCCGAGATTTGGGAGCAGACAAGCGGACGAATTACGCATTTTGTGAGCAGTATGGGGACGACAGGGACGATTATGGGCGTGTCTCGCTTTTTAAAAGAAAAAAACCCTGATATTCAAGTGATTGGTTTACAACCGTCAGACGGCTCAAACATCGCAGGGATACGCCGTTGGGAGGAAGCCTATTTGCCTAAGATTTTTGATAAATCGTGGGTGGATACGATTATGGACATTGACCAGACAGATGCCGAACACTATATGCGAGCATTGGCACGCACGGAGGGGATATTTTGTGGGGTATCAAGCGGTGGGGCAGGCTTTGCAAGTTACCAAATCGCCAAACAAATCAAGGCAAACGACCCCAAAGCCGTGATTGTCTTTATCGTCTGTGATAGGGGGGATAGATACCTGTCTACGGGGCTGTTTGGGGTGTAAAAGCAGGGCTGGTTTTATGGTTTTGGGTGTGTTTACGCCCAATCATTTGTTAAACACGGAGTGATTTATGCTTTATCCATTTGATGTCGTTAAATCTTATGCCAAAATTGCACTGTGCCTAGTTGGGTTGGGTAGTTGTGTCTTTGCTCACGCCAATTACAAAGTCATGGCATACGGCAATGGCGATGACCACGAAATCCAAATAAAAGCCGAGCAAGGCGACAAAGACGCACAGGCTTTTTTGTGTGAAGTTACCGCCCAAACGCACCTTCACAATCCCAATGCCGACCGCATGATATATTGGTGTCAAAAATCTGCCGAACAAGGCGTGGCAAAATCCCAATACCGCATGGGCGAGTTTTATTATACAGGCACAGGCGTAGCCCAAGATTTTGACAAAGCACGTTATTGGTTGGAGTTGTCCGCCAATCAGGGTTTTGCCCATGCCGATCTAAACTTGGGCGTGCTGTATTTTCAAGGAAATGGTGTACCTGTGGACTATGAAAAGGCGGTTTATTGGTATCGAAAATCTGCCAATCAAAACAATCCAACCGCCCAACTGTATCTGGGCAATCGTTATCTAAACGGACAAGGCGTAAAACAAAGCGATAAATGGGCAAAGCATTGGTATCAAAAAGCCTGTGATAATGACGAACAAACCGCTTGCGATTATTTAAAAGAGCTTGCTCAGTTGAATCGCTAAGCAACAAAACACCCAATAAAAAGGAGTATTTATGGCAACTGCACCAATTCTCATTTTTGACATCGAAACCATTCCCGACCTTGATACAGGGCGGCTGCTCTACCCCGAGATTGCCACGCTGTCCGATGATGATGCCCAGACGGCTCTGACCGCCATTAGGGAAGCAGAAGCAGGCAATGCCTTTATGCGACTGCCTTTGCATAAAATCGCTTGTTTGTCCTTTTTATGGGTGAGTGAGGATAAATTTAGCTTAAAATCCCTAAGTCTGCACCAGATGAGTGAGGCGGAGATTTTGACGACCTTTTTTAGGGCATTTAATCAAAAACCCGCTCCCACGCTCGTGTCATGGAATGGGGCAGGGTTTGATTTGCCCGTCATGCTCTATCGTGCCTTGCACCATAAGCTGACCGCCCCCACGCTCTTTAATAGCCAATCGCCCAATTATCTGTATAAATATGGCGATGCTCACATTGATTTGATGGATAAATTATCACTGGGTAATTATGGCAATAAACAAAAGCTAGACACCATTGCCAGTCTGTGCGGATTTGCTGGCAAGGGCGAAATTGACGGCTCGCAGGTTGTGCCGATGGTCAAGGCAGGGCAATGGGACAAACTGACCACCTACTGTGAATCGGACGTGCTAAACACATGGCTTATCTATCTAAGATGGCAACTTTTAACAGGCAGGTTTAGCCCTGATGTGGTCGCTCATTATGAAGCACTCACTTATGATAAATTAAGCCAAATCAAAGATGGCGAGGTGGTACGTCATGCCGAGTTTTTGGATGCGTGGCGACAATGATGTTTTGGGGTGAGATTGCCTGATATGCACGAGAAAGCCGGTATGAATGATAAAGAAGTCAGCCGATTTTTAAGTCGGGTATTGCGACACAAACCTGAACTGATTGGCATTGTGCTTGATGAGCAGGGTTATACCGACATTGAGACACTGATTAAAAATGCTTGTGAATTTGGCAAGCATTTTGACCACGCTCAATTATTATCGGTCGTGGCAAATAATGACAAACAGCGATACCAAATATCCGATGACGGCACGCAAATACGGGCGGTGCAAGGGCATTCACACCCCAGCGTCAAACGCCACTATGAACCACAAACTCCGCCAAGCGTACTATATCACGGCACGGCATTTAAGTCGCTTGACAGCATAAAACAGCACGGTCTAATAGCAGGGTCTCGCCATTATGTTCACTTATCTGCCGACAGCGATACTGCCACAAAAGTGGGGTCAAGGCACGGCAAGGCGGTGGTTTTGACGATTGACACCGCCAAAATGCACGCAGAGGGTCGTATCTTTTATCAAGCTGAAAATGGCGTATGGCTAACGGAGTCTGTGGCGGTGGGGTATATTGAGTTTGGCGGGCATTAACGGCTTGCATAGCCATACCGCCAATTTTTTGTTATAATAGCTCCTTTACCCAAAAAGTGCCTTGTATGCACTTTTCTTTTTAAACCAATCCATGGTAGCGGTTATATATTTGATTGTAACAAATATCACTACCAACGCCACATCTAGGAGAATCCTATGGTAGCCATTACTTTGCCAGACGGCAGTATCAGACAATTTGACGGACATACCACCGTCATGCAAATCGCCCAAAACATCGGTGCAGGACTTGCCAAAGCCACCGTGGCAGGGCGTGTAAACGGTCAGCTTGTAGATGCCTGCGACCCTATCACAACAGACGCTACCGTAGAGATTATCACCCCAAAAAATCCCGAGGGCGTGGAGATTATCCGCCACTCCTGTGCCCACTTGCTCGGTCATGCCGTCAAACAGCTCTACCCTGAGGTCAAAATGGTCATAGGACCCGTCATCGAGGACGGCTTTTATTATGACATCTATAGCGAACGCCCCTTTACGCCTGAGGACATGAAGGCAATTGAGGAGCGTATGAAAAAGCTCATTGACCAAGATTATGATGTGATTAAAAAAATGACCCCACGAGATGAGGTCATCAAAACCTTCTCGGAGCGTGGCGAAACTTACAAACTTCGCCTAGTCGAAGATATGCCTGATGAAACGCACATGGGACTATATTATCATCAAGAATACATTGATATGTGCCGAGGCCCGCACGTCCCCAACACTCGCTTTTTAAAGGCATTTGCCCTAACCAAGATGAGCGGTGCGTACTGGCGAGGCGATGCCAAAAACGAGCAATTACAACGTATCTACGGCACAGCGTGGGCGGACAAAAAAGACTTGCAAGCCTACATCAAACGCATAGAAGAAGCCGAAAAGCGAGACCACCGCAAAATCGGCAAACAGCTAGGGCTATTCCACTTACAAGAGCAAGCCCCCGGTATGGTGTTTTGGCACCCCAACGGCTGGACGATTTGGCAAGTGCTAGAACAGTATATGCGTAAAATCCAAAAGGATAACGGCTATCTTGAAATCAAAACGCCACAAGTCGTGGACAGAAGCCTGTGGGAGCGTTCTGGGCATTGGGAAAACTATGCCGAGAATATGTTCACCACATCGTCTGAAAACCGTGATTATGCCATTAAGCCCATGAACTGCCCTTGCCATGTGCAGGTATTTAATCAAGGGCTAAAATCCTACCGTGATTTGCCCTTACGCCTTGCCGAATTTGGTTCATGCCACCGCAACGAGCCGTCTGGGGCGTTGCATGGGATTATGCGTGTGCGTGGCTTTACCCAAGATGACGCTCACATCTTTTGTACCAATGCTCAAATCCGCTCCGAAGCCCTTGATTTTATTAAATTAACGCTTGACGTGTACAAGGATTTTGGCTTTGATAACATCGCCATGAAACTCTCCACCCGCCCCGAAAAGCGTGTCGGCTCTGATGAGCTGTGGGACTTGGCAGAAAAAGACCTAGCGGACGCATTGGACGAAGCAGGGCTTGACTGGGAGCTACAAGCAGGCGAAGGGGCGTTTTATGGCCCTAAGATTGAATTTAGCCTAAAAGACTGCCTAGGGCGTGTGTGGCAGTGTGGCACATTACAGCTTGATTTTAACTTGCCAGAGCGCTTGGATGCTGAATTTGTGGGCGAATCGGGCGAACGCGAACGCCCTGTCATGCTCCACCGTGCGATTTTGGGGTCGTTTGAGCGTTTTATTGGTATTTTGATTGAGCATTATGCAGGCTTTTTCCCAGCATGGCTTGCCCCAACCCAAGCGGTTGTGATGAACATCACCGACAAACAAGCCGACAGCGTGAATGACGTGGTCGCCAAGCTAAACGCCAAGGGCTATCGTGCCGTGAGCGATTTGCGTAACGAAAAAATTGGCTTTAAAATTCGTGAACGCACCCTAGAACGCATTCCCTTTATGCTGGTACTGGGCGACAAAGAAGTGGAAAGCGGTACGGTCAATGTGCGTACAAGAGAAGGCGACAACTTGGGCAGTATGAGTCTTGATGACTTTATCGCTGTGCTGGATAAGGCGATTGCGTTAAAAGGGCGAGTCGAGCCAAAGGCGGAGTAAGTTATTTTAAATAAAAACCCATTCAAGAAATTGAGTGGGTTTTTTTTACTAAGTTTGAATAAAATTTCCAATTTCTTTATAAAATTCATATTACCATGAAAGAGGCGATTAAATTTGATAATTGTATGCTAATTAATAATTCTACCGTAAACAACAAACTATGTTTACATGGCATACCAATTGCTGATTATGACCTTGCAGGCATTGAACGTATTTTTATTCATAATCAATGGTTTGATATTTTGGATTTAAAAACCAGTGTAGCAATTTGGGGCGGTGTCAATATTCATTATCTGATTGATTATGATAAAGAAATAGCAAATTTAAGTGGTGGTATCGGCTATATTGATGATGATAAATTTTATCAGTCATTGAATGAAAAAGCGACAACCGATAATTTAACTTATTTTAAAAGATAGGCAATTGTGATGTTGTTATTTTACAATATTATGGATAAATATGTAGGGGGGAATCACATTCGCCCAAAAATCAACATTTTATCACAGGGCAAATGTAATTTGCCCCTACAAATCCACCCAAAGGCATAGTTAATTAAAAATGCCAATAAATCCCCCTATCTTTGCTTTTAATTCTATGCTACCATAAAGCCAATTCATTTTTAAGGACATTTTATGAAAGTATTAAAAGCGGTTGCTGTTTGTGCCTTGCTTGCCATAAGCAGTCAAAGTTTTGCCAATACCGCCAAACCCATACAAATCATATTTCCCAAAGGCGAAACTTGCCATGATTTTAATACAAAAGTTGGCAAAAAACCAAATCAAACTTTTGTATTAGCACTTACCGACAGTCAACAATTAAGCTTTCAAATTCAAAGCAACACCAAAATCAACATTCATATCACAGACCCAAACCAAAAGCCCCTAACGAGCGTGGGAGAGCTGATTGATTTTTATCCCACAATTTATCTATATGAGCCAACCATAACGGGCTTGCATAGCATTTCTTTTACCACCAAAAACAAAAGCAGTGCTAAAATTGATGTTAGGGTGTGTGCTGATGAGAATTTATTTTAAAAAATCAAGGTGTTTTATGAAAAGTATTAAAATCGCTGTTTTGTGTACACTGATGACAATGAGCGGACAAGGTTTTGCCAATACTGGCGATAATCAAAATCTTGACACCGTCTTAACAATCATCGATGATTTTTCTACCATGTCAAGTTATTCAAAACCGCAATTAGAGCAGTATTTTAATAGCCAACTTGAAGAAAGTTGTGAAAGTGGCGTGTATCATATCTGTTACTACACCCCCATAATTACCAATAACTCTAAATATTCTTTTGTTAATAAAATTGAACTTAGAAATTCTGATTTTTCACAATCTTTAATATTAGATATAGACCCAAGATTTGAAGTAAAAAATTTTGATGATGTTCTAAGGGGTCAAGACTATGAATTACTCGGTAATCCCTACCCTTTAATGAATATTTTTTATCAAAAAACTACCGAAAATTATGATATCGGGATAGGAGTAACGATTAAAGAAAATAAGGAGTGGGTTATTGACAGTTTAACTTTTTTCATAAAAAAGCATAACAAATCAGAGTGAGCCAAGGAGCGACCAGTATTTTTAAATCACCCTGCTTACAAAAATCCCCCTTGAAATCCCCACAATTTTTAAGTAAAATAAGGGTCTATCTTTTTATTTGGAGTATGACCCATTAAACCGTCAAATCGTCTAAATGTCAATGAAGACATTCGTGCCAAAGAAGTCCGCCTAGTACAGGCTGACGGCGAACAGCTTGGCGTGGTCAGCCTAAAACAGGCATTAGAGACCGCTCGTGAAAACAATCTGGACTTGGTTGAGATTGTGCCAGACGCAAAACCACCCGTCTGCAAAATCATGGATTACAAACGCTATTTGTACGAACAAAAGCAAAAAGCCAAAGAAGCCAAAAAGAACCAAAAACAGACCCAAGTCAAAGAAATCAAGCTACGCCCTGGTACCGAAGAAGCGGATTATCAGGTCAAATTGCGTAAAATTGTTGAATTTCTAGAAGATAAAGACAAGGTCAAGGTCTCCATTCGTTTTCGTGGACGTGAGATGAGCCACCAAGAGATTGGACGAGCCCAACTTGAACGTATCATCAAAGATACCGAAGAGATAGCCAGCGTAGAGCAAGCCCCCAAGGTAGAAGGTCGCCAAATGGGTATGCTACTAGGCCCTGCTAAGAAGAAGTGATGAAAAACCCCGACAGATGACGTTGGGGTTTTTTATTCATCGGTTGACTTTTCTTGTAGATACATGGGGTGTCCCAAAAAATACCCCGTCATTAGCACACGGTCAAAACTGTATACATGAGCGTGCGGAGCTTCTATACACCTTCCTACCAACGGGGCGGATTGGTCAGGCTTGCCATTCATGAGTAAAATCGGTGCGGTACAAATCGGGCATAATGCTCGAATTTCGGTAATGCGTGCGATATTGTATTTATAGTCTTTTGTTTTTCCGAAAAATTCTATTTCGGCATTATCATGAGTAAGAGACTTGAATAATAATGGAGCCTTAACAATACGATGTGTTACAATTTTATTTAATGGAATGTAAAAAGAATAAAAAGTATAGAAAAATAAAACAAAAAATGATGAATAGATGATTAAAGTAGACAAACCAATGCTTAATAAGTGTCCAATTAACGCCATAAAAATAACGGAAAAAACCAAAATAAATAAAGTTAATAAAAAACCAAGCATTAATACTGCAATTAGTAAAATGCCTTTAAAGCTAAACATATGTAGCTCATAATTTTTATCAAAAAATATTTTTGAAAATAAGGATATTTTTACCAAAGTCTTGTCTCTGTGTTCATAATAAACTTTATTTATCGTATTCTCTCTTTCCATGGCTTGATTGTCATTATCAATTTTTTCTACTTCTAACCAATAATAACTGGGATTATTGCGACCACCGTCTGATTTATGCTCTTTAAAAACGGGCATAAATCCCAATTCTAAAAAATCAGAAATAATTTGGTTGTTATTAAAGACAATTCTTTGCAATTCCCTTTTTATATTTTCTGGTTTTACTCTCTCTGTATTGCATGATTTTGGATTGTTTTTATCATCCTTAAACTCATCATCCAAAATATCCAATTTGGTCATTTTGGGTGTTAAATTCTCTTGTTGATTGTCATATACTAATATGACACGATTAACCAATATTTGCAAATGCGTGCGAGATTGCGTTTTATTTGGTTGTCTTATTAACAGCTCATTGAGTTTTTCAAAAACTAAAATTTCATTATTTTTCATATACTTAAACCTTGTAAAAACCTTTTTACTCTGTTTTTGGGGTGTTTTTGCCTATCAAAAATTTGGATAATACACTCATCTTTTAATCGGAGTATGTCCATGTTAATGAAAGTCGCTGTTAATCAGTCCAATCAATTAGTCAATATCCAGCAAGTAGAGCGTGGTTTGGCTTGTCAATGTTTTTGCTTTGAATGTGGCGAAAGTGTGGTTGCTAAAAAGGGTGATATTAAGGAGCATCATTTTGCTCACGCCAGCAATAAAGAAAGCTGTTATATCAGTCCTGAGAGTATTTTACATAAATATGCCAAAGAAGTTATTATGGCACAAAAACAAATTTATTTACCTGCCTTGCCAAATAGCGATGATAAACATGAAAAATTATGGCAATTTCACACCATAAATCCAGAACAAAATGTCGGCAATATCAGACCTGATTTGGTTGCAATTAGTGATGATGATATGGTATTTATAGAAATTGCGGTTACGTCTTTTATTCATGATGAGAAAAGAGCTTTTATTGAAAAATTGGGCGTAAAAACCATTGAAATTGATTTGAGTGTATTTTTAAATACCGACATGGAAATACCCAATCCATTTATCAGCAATTATATCATTCATCATTTGGAAAATAAAACTTGGATTTATCCTAAGGAGGAGATAGTTAATCAAAATCCACTATTAAGTAATCAATCAATTCAACAAAATCTATCCAATCATTTAAAAGAGAGTAATGCTATGTCAAGCAATAATTCTGTTTTTACCGTTGTCGGTTTACATAAATCAAAAGGTACTTTTAATAATTATGGGCGTTCTATTGATTATGACAATTTGGTGGTTACAGCAATTCGACCTTTTACAGACAACCAAACCAAAGAAGGGGCTATTGGTCATACTTTTGAGCAATTTAAGATTAAGGGTTCGGAGAATTTTCATCTGTATAAAGATGTAACATTGCCGTGCCAAGCTGAGTTTGTTTTTGAAGCGGATTTTTCATCAGGCAAAATAAAAAGCAAATTAACTCAGTTGTTGTTTATTGATTAAAATCCACCCAACACAAATAAAGGGCAACACGCCCTTTATTTATCTCATGTCCGCCTTAAAGCCACGTTTTTTATCCATTTGCCAATCACGTTCTTTGAGTGTGGCTCGTTTGTCGTGGAGTTTTTTACCTTTGGCTAGGGCGATTTCGCATTTGACTCGACTGCCTTTCCAGTAGCAGGACAAAGGGACGACCGCATAGCCTTTTTGATTGACCATGCCAAAGAGTTTGTCAATCTGCTTGCGGTGCAAAAGCAGTTTGCGGGTGCGGATATTGTCGGGATTGATGTGCGTGGAGCTGGTCAATAGGGGCTGAATGTGAGCCCCGAACAAGAACGCTTCGCCATTTTTAAAAATCACATAAGCGTCCGTGATTGCCATTTTGCCTGCTCGTATCGATTTGACTTCCCAGCCTTCAAGCGATAGACCTGCTTCAAAGGTCTCTTCGATAAAGTATTCGTGGCGAGCTTTTTTGTTGGCACAGATTTGGTTTGATGGTTTTTTTGCCATATTTATATCTCAATATTGTTTAGGGCGTGCCTGCCTTTGGTATTTGCCATGAAAAATAGGGGAAATCGCACGTTTTTCAAGGAAAAGTCCGCCGTTGATATTAAAATATCAACAAGGATTTTGACGATGAAAAACAATCCGACCACTTAATTTTAAAAAATTAAGTTAAAATCGTAAAATCTACCCGAATTAAGTGGTCGGATAGCCATTTTTCATGCAAAAATGGATTAAAGCGTTAAATTTTTACCTTATTTTATAAGAATGTTATCAAGGGTAGGCACGCCCTACCCATTATAAGAGATTTGGCGGATAATTACAAACAAACCCACGCCCCTGTTACATTTGTCCAATAAAACAGCATTTGCCTTTGGGGGTAATACTTGATAAGATAAGGCAAATTTATCATCATAGGATTTGCCATGTTAGACTCAAAACCAACCCTAGAAACTTTGCTAAATCACCGCTCGGTGCGTAAATACACTGGCGAGCCAATCTCTGATGAGATGTTAAATGCTATCTTAGAAGCAGGGCGTGCCGTCTCAACATCAAGCTACCTACAAGCGGTGAGTGTGGTGCGTGTGCGTGATAAGGCAAAGCGGACGGCATTTCGTCAAATCTCCAACAACCTAAGCGAAGACAAATATAACGAACTGTTAGCCCAAGGCAAGCGGTTGGGGCATGGCTATGTCGAAGACTGTGCCGAATATCTGGTGTTTTGCATGGACGCTTATCGTCATCATGCCCTTGCTGATGTCAATACCGACTGGACAGAAGTCATGCTTATCGGGGCGATTGACTCGGCTCTCATGGCTCAAAATATGTTGGCAACTGCCGAGAGTCTAGGATTGGGCGGGGTCTATATCGGCTCACTGCGTAACGACATTCAGCGAGCAAGCGAGCTATTGGCTTTGCCAAAACACGTTGTGCCACTGTTTGGGCTGTGTTTGGGACACCCTGATTGGAACTCTAAAATCAACCAATCGCAACGCCCACGCCTACCGCTTGATGTCATTGTCTCAACCGACATCTATCAAACCCCAAGCGATAACGTATTGTCCGCTTATAATGATGAAGTTAAAGCCTACTATGGCGGTCGTGGTTTGGAGCTGGACTGGAGGGCTCAAATCGCCGAGACCTTTGGCGGGGATGTGCGTCCGTTTATGCTGGACTACCTACAAAAACAAGGCTTTGCCAAACGCTAAGCAAACCAAAAAGTCGGACAATTGTTCGGCTTTTTCTTTTTTATAAAAAGGCATTGTTAATCAACCATACCTTTGGGGGATT
>NZ_JADFBZ010000055.1:0-18016 GCF_015223095.1 Moraxella sp. K127
ACTTTAGGGAGGGGAGGAAGTCAAATTATCCATTTTAAAACCGTTTTAAAATCATTTAAAAAGTATTTTAAATTATTCTATTTATAAACAAGGGTTTGGTTTGATGGATTGATGATACACCTAACAAACTTGATATTTACCACAGGCTTTGTAGGGACTGGCTCCGCACGTCCTTTGATAACACACCAATTTTTATAGGCGTGTACAGCACGCCCCTACACCCAAACATCATTACGTTTGTGGTAATTTTAAAGTTTCTTGGATGTAAACAAAAAGGTTAGTATCTGCCTAATTTTACCAAATCATCTATCAAGCAAAACCACACGACACAGACACCATGAACAGCACTTTTCACGATTTTGGTCAAGGTAGAAAAACCCTAACCACAAGCCCCCAAAAATTTTGGCAAAAAATCCTTGCCCTGCCTGCCTATCACTGGCTACTGCTTGCCATGGCGTCGCTTGTGTTGCCCCATGCGATGGGCATTCCTGCGTGGCTACTGGTCGCACTCATCATCAGTGTCATCATGCAAAAACCCAGTATCAAGGCACGCCTATACCGCCTAAGTGGTGGGCGACTACGCCGTATCTATCAAGTGGTACAGGTGCTACTATTTTTGGGTGGTACAGTGGCGATTTGGGTGAGCTTTGGGCAGGCGTTTGGCGTGGATGTGGCGGTCAGCTTTTTGGTGCTGTGCTTTGTGGCAAAGGCGTGGGAGCTCTATGAGAAGCGGGACGCTTATGTGGCGTTAAACCTTGCGTTATTTACACTGGCGTCGGCTTTTTTGATACGACAGGATTTGAGTGTGGCGATGGTGGGACTGCCGACACTCATGATGATATTGGTGGGCTTTATCGCCATTAGTGATGATGACAATGCCGATGGCTCGGGGCGACTGCGTGCGTTAGGCATGATAACCCTGCCTGCCATCCCCTTGCTTGTGGTGCTGTTTTTGTTCTTCCCCCGTCTGCCCCCGATGTGGTCACTGCCGATGGCGGGCAAATCAGCGACGACGGGCGTTTCGGACAGTATGTCACCAGGGGATTTTTCTAATCTGAGTCAATCGACCGAACTGGCGTTTCGTGCTGAGTTTGATGGACAAATGCCGAACCGCCATGAGATGTATTGGCGTGGATTGGTGTTTAGTGATTTTGATGGGGTGACGTGGCGACAAAGTGAGTTTTCGCCCCATTTTTGGCCATCACGAGATGGCGATACGCCCCCAGCATGGGCGATGAGTGCGTATCAAGGCATGGAACATCATTATCAGGTCATCTTAGAGCCGACCGAGCAAAACTGGCTGTTTGCTCTAGATTATCCACGTTTGCACCCTGAGCGTGGCATGGGCATGACGGGCGATTTTACCCTGCGTCATTATTACCCGATTAGCACCCAAAAACGCTATCGTGCCAGTTATTTTAGTCAGCCCAAGGTGGATATTGAACTCACTGATATCCAAAAACACATTAATCTGCGTCTGCCAAAAGACGGTAATGAGCAGGCTCGTGCCTTTGCCAGAGAGCTCTACGCCCAGACTGGCGACCCTGTCCGCTATGCACAAGCGGTGCAAAACTTCATCACCACGGGCGGATTTAGTTACACGCTCTCGCCCCCTGTGTTGCGAGATGACCGCATTGATGAGTTTTTGTTTGGGACAAAGGCGGGGTTTTGTGAGCATTATGCATCCAGTTTTACCTTTTTAATGCGTTCGGCAGGCATTCCTGCTCGGGTGGTGGCAGGCTATCAAGGCGGTGAGCTTGGGCGTGATGGGCAAAGCTGGGAAGTGCGTCAGATGGACGCACATGCATGGACGGAAGTGTGGTTTGATGGACAAGGCTGGGTGCGTATTGACCCGACCGCCTTTGTCTCGCCTGACCGTGTGGAGCAGGGCATGAATGCAGTCACTGACGCTGGCGGTGCGTCCATGTTTGGCGATGGTGTGGCAGGGCAATGGAGTTATCAGCAGTTTAAGATGTTACAGACATTGAGACGTTACTCTGACCAGATGGGCTATTATTGGCAAAAAAACGTGGTCGGCTATGACCAAGATGAGCAAAAAGATTCGCTCTTTAAATGGTTTAATATCACAAGTTTTGCTCAGCAGTTTTGGACATTGGTCGGGGGCGTGGGAGTGCTTGCTGTCTTATTTGTGGGCGTGATGATGTACCGACGTAGACGGCAGTATCATGGGCTAGACGTGCCACTTGTGAAGCTCTCGGCAGGGCTTGCCAAACAGGATAAGACATGGGGTAAGGGGGCGAGCGAGCCTTATCTGACTTGGCTTGACCGTCTAAAAACGCCAAATAATGCGGAAGATATTGATGAATTAAAGAGCTTGTATCGCAAACACCGCTATGGGCGAGACGGACGGGTGGACAAGGCGGTGGTCGGTCAGATGATGAGTATCGTCAAGCGGTTGGTGGGGCGTGCTAGATGAGCGTGGTTAGGATTGGGGTTTTTTGTGGGTTTTGATTGTGTTACAATGACTTATCTTTCAAAAATTATCTTTTAAAAAAGGAAAACTCATGATAACCCTAGACTTACCCCCACAAGTAGAGACGCAACTTGTACAAATTGCCAAGCAACAAAATATGTCAGCAAGTGATTATCTTGTGTCAATAGCAGAAAAGTTGGTTGCTGGGCAACAAGGCAAAGACCTTGATGAGATGTATGAGTTTCTTGGACTAAGTCCATTTACCACAGGCACACATACAATTACCGATGAATACATCAATGAACTAAGGGAAGAACATGGTATCTAAAATTGCCTTGCTTGATGTCAATGTATTGATTGCCTTGTTGGATAACAAACATAAGTATCATACACTTGCGACAAGTTGGTTATTTGAATGGTTGATTGCAGGGAATCGCTGGGCGAGTTGTCCGATTACGCAAAATGGCTGTATGCGGATTTTATCATTGCCTAGCTATGAAAATGGCTTTAAAATCTTAGATACCAAAGAAAAGCTAACAACTTTTATTAACAAAAGTCATCATGTCTTTATCCCTGATAACATCAGCCTATTACAAGATGAGCTTATCAACTGGCAACACATTCAAGGCTCAAAGCAATTAACCGATGCTTATCTGTTAGCTCTTGCCAAATACAACCACGCTGTTTTTGTATCGCTTGATAACCGCATTGCCACGCATACCGCTGTCAGTATTGGTGAGCAGGATTTTATCAGTTTGCTCAATTAAAAAACCATCTATCAATAATCAAAAAATTTTATCAAACATTTTCCTAAAGCCCATAAATCGTCCCCATTATATTGATACATTACTCAACCTTTTTTGGAGAAAACTTATGACCAGACATTTTGATTATATTACCATCGGTGGCGGTAGTGGCGGTATTGGTTCTGCCAACCGTGCTGCCATGTATGGTAAAAAAGTTGCGGTGATTGAAGCTAAGCACGTTGGCGGAACGTGCGTCAACGCAGGTTGTGTACCCAAAAAAGTGCTGTGGTACGGGGCGAACATGGCAACCGCCATTCATAACTATGCCCCTGACTATGGTTTTGAGCTTGATGTCAAAAACTTTGATTTTGGCAAACTCGTCGAAAATCGCACCGCCTACATCAGTCGCATTCATCAATCTTATAAAAACACCTTTGAAAAAAATGGTGTAACACTCATCAACGGCTTTGCCAAGTTTCTTGACAAAAATTCGGTAGAAGTGAGTTTTGATAATGGCGAGACCGAGACCATTACCGCCGACCATATTTTGATTGCCACAGGCGGTCGTCCGCACCGTCCAAAAATTGAGGGGGCGGAGTATGGCATTGATTCGGACGGCTTTTTTGATTTGACCGAACTGCCAAAATCGGTGGCGATTGTGGGCGGTGGCTACATTGGCGTTGAGATTGCAGGTGTGATGAATGCCTTGGGCGTGGATACGCATTTGTGCGTGCGTAGCGGTATTTTAAAGAGTTTTGATAAAGATATCGTGGACGTGCTAACCGATGTCATGGTCAAAGACGGCGTTACGTTCCATACGGGCGTAAACCCTGTTAAGATTGAAAAAAATGACGGCTTGACGGTGTATTTTGACAATGGCGAAACCCTAAATGTAGAATGCCTGATTTGGGCGACAGGGCGTGTGCCAGCGACTGATGTCATTGACTTGCACAAAACAGGCGTGGCAACCAACGAAAAGGGTCAAATCATCGTGGATAAATTCCAAAACACCACGGTGGACGGCATTTATGCGGTGGGCGACATCATCGAAAACGGCATTGAGCTGACCCCTGTGGCGGTGGCAGCAGGTCGCAGACTCTCTGAGCGACTGTTTAACAACAAACCCGATGAACACCTAGATTATAGCAATGTCGCCACGGTGGTGTTTAGTCATCCGCCCATTGGTACGGTCGGCATGAGCGAAAAAGACGCCATTGATGAGTTCGGGGCGGACAAGGTCAAGGTCTATAAATCCAACTTCACGCCCATGTACTCTGCCATTACCGCTCATCGTGAGCCGTGTCGCATGAAACTTGTGTGTGTGGGCGATGATGAAAAAGTGGTCGGCTTGCATGGTGTGGGCTTTGGTGTGGATGAGATGATTCAGGGCTTTGCCGTTGCCATAAAAATGGGGGCAACCAAGCGTGATTTTGACAACACCATTGCCATTCATCCCACAGGCAGCGAAGAGTTTGTTACGATGAGATAAATACCTGTTTTATAAGCAAAAATGGTATTTTTAAAATCCTTTTAAAATTTGGACGTGTAGGGGCGAATCACATTCGCCCTTATAAAACGCATTTAATGTAGGTTTTTAACCATAAAAAGACAAATTGCCTAGGCGGTTTGTCTTTTTGTCATTTAAGTTAAGGTTGCCATCAACAGACAAAAAGCCCATTTAGAAAACAATTCTAAATGGGCTTTTTGTCTAAATCAGCGGTTTATCTTAGATAAAATCACATCGCATCCAAGTATTTCTCCGCATCCAATGCCGCCATACAGCCTGTTCCTGCTGATGTGATGGCTTGGCGGTAGATGTGGTCTGCCACGTCCCCACAAGCAAATACACCGTCAATGCTGGTGGCGGTGGCGTTGCCGTCTAGTCCGCTTTTTACCACGATATAGCCGTCTTTCATGGCAAGCTGACCGTCAAACAAGGCGGTGTTGGGCTTATGCCCGATGGCGACAAACATGCCCATGGCATCGATTTGTTTGGTTGTGCCGTCTGTGTTTTGGATGACCACGCCTGTGACGCCCATGTCATCGCCCACGACTTCTTTGACACTGCTGTTCCACTCTATCGTGATGTTGCCGTTTTTGACTTTTTCAAAGAGTTGGTCTTGCATGATTTTCTCGGCACGCAAACTATCACGGCGGTGGATTAGGGTAACGTGACTTGCGATGTTGGACAGATATAGAGCTTCTTCTACGGCAGTGTTGCCCCCACCGATGACGACCACTTTTTGGTTTTTATAAAAAAAGCCGTCGCAGGTGGCACACGCTGACACGCCACGCCCCATAAATGCCGTCTCACTGTCAAGCCCTAGATATTGGGCGGTTGCCCCTGTGGCGATGATAAGGGCATCACAGGTATAAGTGCCGTTGTCGCCTGTTAGAGTAAAGGGGCGGTTTTGTAGGTCGGTGGTGTGGATATGGTCATAGATGAGCTGTGTCCCAAAACGCTCGGCGTGCTCTTTCATGTTATCCATGAGTTCGCCCCCCGTCAAACCTTCTTTTCCGCCCGTCCAGTTGTCAATCTCGGTGGTGGTGGTCAGCTGTCCGCCCACTTGTAGCCCTGTGATGATGACGGGATTTAAGTTAGCACGGGCAGCGTACACCGCAGCTGAATAACCAGCAGGGCCCGAGCCTAGAATGATGAGTTTGTGATGAGTAGCCATAATACTTCCAAATATAAGATGATAAAATAAAACCCCATTCTCAACTTTGTATAAGTGATGGATTTATTAAGGGTGAATTGCAATTCGCCCCTACAAACAAAAAATAATTATTGAAAAATCAATAAGTTACTATTTTAATTTAAGTTAAGAATGAAGTAAAATAAATTATGTTTAACTTTTAACCATCAATCAATTAAAGTTAAAACTAAGGCAAAAGCCAAAGAATAAAGCCATAATATGCGTCTGCCTGCCCAAATTGCAAGCATCATTCACGCTAAAATTTAAAATCCGATGATTGATAAATGCGATGATGACGTGCTTGGATAAATTTTAAACAAAGTCAGGCACGCCGCTATGAAAACGTAGCTCGCCATCAGGGCTGTCTATCAGCTCCGCTTCCACCGCCCGAAAAAACGCCACTCGCTCATCTATCGGTTCGTCTGACACCGACTGAGCAAGAGCCAGATAGTCTTCATAATGACGGCTTTCGGATTTGAGTAGGTATTTATAGGGCGTGTTGAACATTGATAACATTCTTATAAAATAAGATGAAAGTTTAACAATTTCAATCAATTTTTGCATGAAAAATGGCTAAATCTTGTTTTTCATCGTCAAAAACTTGTCTGATAGAATAACTATCAGCCTACGTTTTTTCCTTGAAAAACGTGCGATTTTTCTCATTTTTCATTGCAAATACCAAAGTTCAACACGCCCTAATACTTTGATAGCTTTTCATCATCGATGACGTCCGCCAATGCCGAGAACCGTTCACATGAGCGAGCTTCGATGAATACCCCGATGATAAGCACATCTATCATGCCCGCAGGCTCCCACGTGCGTTTGTGCTTTAATAGCCCCTTGGCGTATCGCCCTGCAGGTAGGTGCGACCATGCCAACCCACGCTCTTTCATGAGTTCTAGCACTTGCTCGTAGTGGAGCATTTCTTCACGCACCAGCTGAGCAAGTTTTTCTTGCAAATCTCTGTGAAACTCATAACGAAAAATCAAATTCATCGCTGTTCCCGCCGCTTTTTTCTCGCAGTTGGCGTGGTCTTGCATGAGCAGGGGTAGGTTGTTCTTAGCAACTTCTAGCCACTTTTCGCTGGTACTCGCCCCCAAAAAGGCATGGATGTGGCTAATGTCGGTTTTGGCTTTGGCACGGCTTGCGATGGCGTGCAGGCCATCTTCGGGCAGTATGTCGGTCATGGCATCGTAATAAATCAAAAAGCAGTGGCTATTTTATCATGATTTTATCAAGCTGGCGATAATATGATGTGGGGATTTTTACCCAGAAAAACAGCGATTTGATAATATTGATATTATCTATTGGCATCATCTGTTTGGCGGTCTGCTCAGTTATTTTGCCGTATAAATTGTTTATTTTTATACTTATCTCATGTTTATCTCACGCCTAAAATGATGACGAAATACAGTCATTCAAAAGAAGTCGGTTAAATTTATAAGTATAATTAAAAATCACTCTCAATGTTTACAAAATTTTTGGAAAACAGAAACATTTTAAGTTATTGATAAATATATATATTTTAAAAAAATACAAAAAAAGTGTGAATTTTTGTGATAAAAGGTGTTGCAAAATATGACAAAATTGGTATTCTATACACACGGTATGGGATTGATGACCTTTTTTGTCTATTGTGTTAAACTTATGCAGGATTTGATACATGATTATCAAAAAATGTAAAAGTTGTCATGAATATGTCATAAAACTGTGATGAAATACCCATATTGGCAATAACTTAAAACCGTGATAAGTCGTGAAGTGATTGACAGCTTATCACACTGGGTGCAAGCGTACAGCAGCCCCATCACTAAAAATGTCAGTGGAGAAACCCATGAAAAAACTACTTTTAGCGTCAGCTGTTGCTGCTCTGTCTATCACAGCTGCTAATGCTGCCCCACAAGTTTACGGTAAAGCGTTTTTAACTCTTGATGTGCAAGATGGCAACAGTAATAGTGCATCACAAGACTCTCGCACCCAACTAAACTCTAATGCATCACGCATTGGTTTTAAAGGTTCAGAAGCCCTAACAGCAAATACTGACCTTGTTTATCAACTAGAATACCGTGTTGAAGTTGATGATGATACTCGTACCTTCGAAGCTCGTGATAGCTATCTAGGTCTGTCTAACAAGCAATATGGCACCCTACTTGCTGGTCGCCTAACAGCGATTGATGGCATGGTTGACTATGCTACTGTTGCCCAAGGTGGCGTGATTGGTGGCGACAACGTATTGGCATCATTTGATGCCCCACGTGCTAACAACGCTTTTGCTTATGTATCACCTAACTATAATGGTGTTAATTTCTTAGGCATGTATGTTCTTGACGAAAATGACTCTCAAGATAGTCTAGCTCGTGATGCATGGGGTGTGGGTGCTCAGTTTGAGCCTGAAAATACTCCATATCGTGCGGGTGCTACCTATATCCAATCAGGTAAGACAAAAGCTATTCGTGTAAGTGGTGCTTATGACCTAAGTCCTGCTACTACTGTAGCTGCCTTATACCAGAATACTCAATATAGCACTCTACATCAAGATGTTTTAGAAACTGGTTCTGAGAAAGAAAATGCATTTACTGTGTCTGCTGAACATAAGTTGGTTCAAACTCCATGGACTGCTTACGGTCAGCTAGATTTTGTTGATAATGCAGAAGGTTTTAAAGATGCTGAGGTTTTCCGTACTGTTGTTGGTAGCAAGTATGCCTTTAACCAAGCAACTACTGGTCATCTGTATGGTGCTTACCAACGTTCTGAAAATGTAAACCTAAGAGCAGATGCTGACGGTAATAAAGCTAACGCCTATGGCATTGGTGCAGGTCTAGAATACAAATTCTAATTTGTATCACACTCTTACAAAAACCCGCCTTATGGTGGGTTTTTGCTGTTTTAGGTTTTTCATTTGCTAGCCGCTTTTTTATCAACGTCAAGCTTCGCCCACCGTCCACCGCCAAAATCTGCCCTGTGATATAAGGAGCAGTTGCCAAAAACAGCACCGCTTGGGCGATGTCATTAGGCGTACCGATTTTTTGTAAGGGAACGGAACTCACAAGTTTGTCTTTGGTGGTGTCGTTTAATTCGTTATTTTTATTATCTTCTGGAAAAATGTTCACACCAGGGGAGACGCCATTGACCCGCACACTCGGGGCAAGCTCCAATGCCAAGGACTGCACCATGCCCAGATGTGCCGATTTTGCCATGTTATAAATGGGATAACCGACAAAGGGCTTATCTCGTGCGTGAATGTCAAGTAGGCTAATGATTGCCCCATGATTTGTGATAAGCTCATCTTTAAAAGCATGGCTTAAAAATAACGGAGCTTTGGCATTGGTCAAAAACAAATCGTCCCAGTCCGTTTGCCATTTAGCAAAATCATCATTCATATCACTGGGATAAAAACTTGACGCATTATGCACCAAAACATCAATCCGCCCAAATAAAGCTAAGGCATGATTTTTAAAATCCGTTAATGTATGTTTATCATTGATGGTATTTAAATCCGCTTGAATGATTTTGGCACTATTATCACAAATGGCATTTAATTCATCTGCCAAATATTGAGCGTCCGTTTGGCTGTGATGATAATGGATAATAACGTTAAAGCCGTTACTGTGAAAGGCTTGGACGATTGCCTTGCCAATGCGTTTTGCTCCGCCTGTGATGAGGGCGACTTTTTTCATAAAATTGCCTTTTTTAAAAATTCGCTTAATGTTAATAATCTTAGCCGTGTCAGCTCATTGCCAATTTGCTTGCCTTTTAATGTTTTATCAATATTGTTAATCGTTACCGATTGATACAGACTAATGGCGTGATGAAAAAATTCACGATTGATTGTTTTGTCGTTTATGATTTCTACCGTATCAATTAAATCAAATAATACCGTTTTATCTTTTTGGGCTTTGGTGCTTTCTATTAAAGTTAATAATTTATCGGCAGGGATATTTTGATAATCGGTTAATTCATTAAAATGCGTGATAAATAATTGAGCAAATTGCGTGATGACTTTGGGCGTTAATAACCGCTCGCACAATGTTGATAATTCATTTTTATTATCCAAAAATCCATAAGTTAAAATGGCAAATTTGATATGCAATGGCTTATCATGGGCGGTTTTTAATTTATCAAATGTGATTTGGCGAATGGTGTTATCTTGCCAAATGGTGTTTAGTTCGGGTAGAATTTGTTTTAAAATATCTAAGTCAAATAACAACTTAAAAAACGCAAACGCACACGGCTCATCAAAAGCCTTCACGCATTCCGTCCAAATCCGCTCACGGCTTAGGTGCGATAATTCGCCACGCTCAGCAATGGCTTGCATAAGGCAGGCGGTATCGGGGGCAACCGTAAAACCCAGCTCATAAAAGCGGGCATAAAACCGAGCCACTCGCAACACACGAAGCGGGTCTTCGCTAAATGCAGGCGACACATGGCGTAAGAGCTTGTTTTTTAAGTCATTTTGACCGCCATAAAAGTCCACCACCTGCTCTGTGCGTGGCGTGTCGTCAAACAGCCCACCGACTTCTATGGCAAGGGCGTTTATCGTTAAGTCTCGGCGTGCTAGGTCGTCTTGTAGGCTCACCCCGTCCGTCTGTACAGCAAAACCTTGATAGCCCTTGCCGTTTTTGCGTTCGGTGCGGGCAAGGGCGTACTCGGCATGGGTGTGCGGGTGCAAAAACACAGGAAAATCCGCCCCAACTTGGGCAAAGCCTTGGGCGAGTAGGTCGGCAGTTGTTGCCCCGACCACCATAAAATCTTTGTCTTTGATAGGGCGAGATAGGAGCATATCACGCACCGCCCCACCGATCAAATATACTTGCATGGTAAATTTTTCCGATAAATTTGGGTCATTGTAGCGTAAATTAACCAATAAAAAAAGCACCCTGATGAGTGCTTTTTTGGGTTTTGGCAGGCTTATTTCGCCATGTCCTGAGCGTCCGATACCGATAGGGCGGTCATGTTGACGATACGGCGAGCGGTCGCAGAAGGTGTCAAGATATGCACCGGCTTGTCCGCACCGAGCAGGATAGGCCCTAGGGCGGCCGAGCCTGTGGCGGTTTTTAGCAGGTTAAAGGCGATGTTGGCACTGTCAAGCGTTGGCATGATAAGTAGGTTTGCCGAGCCTTTTAGCGTGCTAAATGGATAGCTGTGCTGACGCATACGCTCATCTAGGGCGATGTCGCCGTGCATTTCGCCATCAAACTCAAAGTCCACGTTCATCTCGGTCAAGATGTCGTGTACTTGACGCATTTTGAGAGCAGAAGCACGGTCTGATGCCCCAAAGTTAGAATGCGACAGTAGGGCGACTTTTGGTGTGATGCCAAAACGACGCACCGCTTGGGCTGCCAAAATGGTCATCTCGGCAAGCTCTTCGGCGGTTGGGTCTTCGTTGATGTAGGTATCAGCGATGAACAGGTTGCGGTTTTGCATGAGTACAGCGCTCATGGCGTAGAAGTTGGCAATGCCGTCTTTTTTGCCGATGACTTGATTTAGGTATTTTAAGTGTAAGTGATAGAAGCCAAACGTACCACAAATCAAGCCGTCCGCATCGCCAAGCTCGACCATGAGTGAGCCGATAAGTGTGGTTTTACGGCGAACATCACGGCGAGCCAGCTCCAAGCTAACACCATTACGCTGATTGGTGACGTAGTGATGTTCGGCATATCTGTCGTAGTGGGGGTTGTTGTTGGGGTCGATGATGGTGATGTTTTGACCATCAGCCAGACGTAAGCCCAGATTGTCGATTTCTTGGTTGATGACGGCAGGGCGACCGATAAGGATGGGCTTGGCGATTTGCTCGTCCACCACCACTTGCACCGCACGCAACACGTTGATGTCTTCACCTTCGGCATAGACAATGCGTTTGGGATTGGTTTTTGCCTTGTTGAAGATGGGCTTCATGGCAAGGGCGGTGTTATAGACGAACTCGGACAGTCTTTGCCGATAGGCATCAAAATCGGCAATCGGCAAGGTTGCCACGCCTGTATCCATAGCAGCCTTGGCAACGGCAGGGGCAATCTCTAAGATAAGATTTGGCTCCAAAGGACCAGGGATTAGGTACTCACGTCCAAAGCTCTTGCCGGTTTCGTCCTTTTGACTGTCTATCGATGGCGTGGCTTCAGTATGTGCCATGGCAGCGATGGCGTGCACGCAGGCCAGTTTCATCTCTTCATTGACCACAGTCGCCCCAACGTCCAATGCTCCACGGAAAATATAAGGGAAACATAGGGCGTTATTGACTTGGTTGGGGTAGTCTGAGCGACCCGTTGCCATAATCACGTCCGAACGCACCGCATGAGCAAGCTCTGGCATAATCTCAGGGGTGGGGTTGGCAAGGGCAAAGATAATCGGGTCTTTTGCCATTGAGCGTACCATATCCTGCGTAACCACGCCCGGCCCCGATAGACCTAGGAAGACATCGGCGTTCACCATTACTTCCGCCAAAGTAGTCTTGTCGGTATCACGAGCAAAACGGGCTTTGGATTCGTCTAGGTTTTCACGAGTGGTGGTGATCACCCCTTTTGAGTCCAGTACATAGATGTTCTCTTTACGTACGCCCAATGCCACTACTAAGTCAAGACAAGAGATGGCGGCAGCCCCTGCCCCAGAGCAGACAAGCGTAATCTCGCCGATGTTTTTACCGTTTAGTTGTAGAGCGTTTAGCAAAGCGGCTGCTGAGATGATGGCGGTGCCATGCTGGTCATCATGGAACACAGGAATGTTCATGCGTTCACGCAGTTCACGCTCGATTTTAAAGCACTCAGGTGCTTTGATGTCTTCTAGGTTAATCCCGCCAAAGGTTGGTTCTAGGCTTGCCACCGTCTCGATGAACTTATCAGGGTCGGTTTCATTAATCTCGATGTCAAACACGTCAATGCCAGCGAACTTCTTAAACAGTACGCCTTTACCTTCCATGACAGGCTTGGATGCCAATGCACCGATGTTACCAAGCCCAAGCACGGCTGTGCCGTTGGTAATCACGCCCACTAGGTTGGAGCGAGCGGTGTATTTGGCGGCAAGTTTGGGGTCTTTTTCGATTTCAAGGCAAGGTACTGCCACACCTGGGGAGTAGGCAAGGGCTAGGTCTCGTTGGTTGGCGATTTGTTTGGTGGGGGTAACAGAGATTTTGCCGGGGCGGGGGTGTTCGTGGTAATGTAGGGCGTTTTGTTCAAATTGCAAACGCTGGGCGTCCGCTTCGGATAAAAAAGCGGTGTCGTGGGTTTTGTCCTGTGCAGGGACATCTTGATGAGCCATAGTGGTTTTCCAAGTTGTTGTGAAATAAAATCGCCCTATTTTAGCATGATTTTGGGGGTCGTGCTAGGGTTTGTTTATGGGTGTTTTTTGGATAGGTGTGGTTGATGGATTGGTTGGATTGATGGACGTGTTCAAAGATGGGTGTGTTTTAGAATACCGCCCCAATCCACCCAAATTTCACCGCATTATCATAGATGATTTTTAAGGCGATGACAGTAAGTAGCCACGGCAAGACAGTTTTAACCCATGCCATAGGTAGGCGGTTACGCAGTTTG
Organism: Moraxella sp. K127; assembly: GCF_015223095.1. Classification (NCBI taxonomy): domain Bacteria; kingdom Pseudomonadati; phylum Pseudomonadota; class Gammaproteobacteria; order Moraxellales; family Moraxellaceae; genus Moraxella; species Moraxella sp. K127. The sequence continues at coordinate 13,400 of NZ_JADFBZ010000055.1, forward strand.
ACCCCTGCCTATGAGCCAAAGGACGCGGATATGACCATGAGCAAAATCACTTGCCAATACTCAAAAAACGCAAATCCCAAAGCGACATAGACCACAAGTTTTAGGACGTGTACCAACGACATCATGAGCGAGCCGACTGTGACGACCACGTCATTATTATCGTATTTTTTCATGAGTAAGGGTAAGTGTAGCGGGCCGGGGGCTCCGACAAATAGACCAATACCTGTTTGCAAAAAGCCGATGAGATAAAAACTCTCAAAGCTCTTTAATAGGCGATTGACCGTGCTTGACCATTGGGTCAGTAGGATATAAATGGCGATGAATAGTGGGATTAAGTCCAATTTGACAAATTTTACCGCCGTCCCAAAAAACGCCACACCCACCACCGCTCCGATGACAAACGGACGAAAATGAGTAAAATCCAAATCACGCCGACCGAACCACACACGGCTAACGTTGCTTGCCAGTTGGGTGGTGCCATGAATAGGAATAATGGCGGACGCAGGCAAAAACATGGGCATAAACCCAAGCAAAATCGTGCCACCGCCAAGCCCTGTAATCCCTGCTAGGGCGGACGTAAAGAAATTGATGATACCTAAAATGACATCATTCATAAGGGTTATTGATGCCTAGCCTGCCCAAAATCTCAATCTCAAAGCCCTCCATTTCGTCCTGCTCATCTTGTCCAAGCTCATGGTCAAAGCCAAGTAGGTGCAATATGCCATGTACAATAAGGTGCGTTAAATGCTTGTCCACCGTTTTGCCTTGCTCATCGGCTTCACGTACCACCACATCATGACAAATGATGAGCTCGCCAAGTGGCACAGTATTCATCATCACGCACATATCAAGGGGTAGACCGCTTGGATAAGATAGGATATTGGTGGCATAGTCCTTACCCCGAGCGTCAAGGTTGAGCTCACGCCCTTCATCCGTGCCACAAATATAAATGTCTAGCAATTTTGGCAAATCTATCCAGTTTTGGGCGGATGATTCATCAAATGGATAATAGGGTAACGCCAAACCGTTCGTGATTTTGTCATTCATGACCGTTAAGGCATGATTAAAAATCTCTGTAATTTTTTTCTCGTTATACATTGGCAAATCAGCAAGACTTGCCACGTCATCGGCAAAACTGAGCGTTATCTCATTCATCATTGCCGTCCTTACTATCTTGACTGTTTTTATCGTCTTTTATGCTATTTAAAAAAGACAAGGCGTTTAATGTGCGGTTTAGCTCTTGTTCTTGGCGTTGTTTTTTGCGAATTTCGGCTCGCTCGCTCTCAATCTGATTTTCGACCACGTCATGAGCGTCATAGGCATCAATGATTTTTTGGACAAGATGATGTCGCACCACGTCTTTACTGCTAAACTGCGTGATGTGAATGTCGTCAATATTTGCCAAAATTTTGAGAGCCTGAGTCAGTCCCGATTTATGCCCACGGGGCAAATCCACCTGAGACGTATCGCCTGTGATGACCGCCCGAGAGCCAAAGCCCAAGCGTGTCAAAAACATTTTCATCTGCTCAGGCGTGGTGTTTTGGGCTTCGTCCAGTATCACAAATGAGTTATTGAGCGTTCGCCCACGCATATAGGCAAGTGGGGCAACTTCGATGATTTGGCGTTCTAGGAGCTTGCCTACCTTTTCAAAGCCAAGCATCTCATATAGGGCATCATATAAGGGGCGTAGATAGGGGTCAATTTTTTGGGTCAAATCCCCTGGCAAAAAGCCCAATTTTTCGCCCGCTTCCACGGCAGGGCGGACAAGCAAAATCCGCTCAATCTCGCCACGCTCTAACATATCCACCGCCACCGCCACGGCAAGGTAGGTCTTGCCCGTACCAGCAGGACCTACGCCAAACGAGATGTCGGAGAGTAGGATATTACGCACATATTCGGCTTGGTTGTGTCCTTTTGGTGTGATTTTGCCCTTGCGAGTGGATAGGCTGACAGGCGTGTGCGTTTGGGTGGTGGTCTCTGGATTTCGGGCAAGGCTTGCTTGGATAAGTAGGTGCAAGTTTTCTGGGGCGATGTCGTCTGATTTTTTGGCAAGCTCATAAAGCTCGCCCAGTACATATTCGCCACGCTCCACTTGGGTCAAATCGCCTGTGAGTATAAAATCATTGCCACGATTGATAATGGTAATGTCAAGGCGGTCTTGTAGGTATTTTAGGTGCGTGTTGTATTCGCCGAGCAGGGTGCGAAGCTCAAAGGGGGTCAGCTCAAAATTGAGAGTGCGAGTTAGGCTCAAATGGGTTTTCCTTTTGAATGAAAAATGATAAACAAGGCTTATATGCTTTCAAAAAATAAAAAATCAAGCCAGTAAATGACATTCAAGCAATAAAAAACCCTTTTCCAAAATAGAAAAGGGTTTTTAAATATGGCTCCCCAACCTGGGCTCGAACCAGGGACACACGGATTAACAGTCCGATGCTCTACCGACTGAGCTATTGGGGAATGGTGGGTCGTGCAGGATTCGAACCTGCGACCAATTGATTAAAAGTCAACTGCTCTACCAACTGAGCTAACGACCCGTTAAGCACAAGGCTTGTTCGGTCATCTAGGATAATGGTGGGTCGTGCAGGATTCGAACCTGCGACCAATTGATTAAAAGTCAACTGCTCTACCAACTGAGCTAACGACCCTTATCACTAAATGTGGTGCGTATTATACAGGGAAATTTTGATACGTCAAGCGTTTTTTATAAAATTTTTAAAATTTAGCAAAATAAAATGCTTTTTGGGCTTTGGCATTGCTTTTTTGGGGGCAGTTGCTTAAAATTAGCCAATCATTGATGAAATTGAGTTATTTAAAAAGGTAATCTTATGCAATCCGTCCAAGTCAAACTCCTAAACCCAAAAATCGGCTCCGACCCTAATTTTCCTTTGCCTACTCGTGCCACAGACGGCTCGGCAGGCATAGACCTAAGGGCGTGCATTGACGAGCCTGTGGTTATCCGTGCAGGCGAAACCAAACTCATCGGCACGGGGCTTGCAATATACATCAAAGACCCCAATTTTGCAGGGATTATTTTGCCACGTTCGGGGCTTGGGCATAAGCATGGCATTGTTCTTGGCAACCTAGTGGGCTTGATTGATGCTGACTATCAAGGCGAGCTGATGGTGTCGGTGTGGAACAGAAGCGACACCGATTTTACCCTAAATCCTGCCGAACGCATGGCTCAATATATGGTGGTGCCTGTGGTGCGTCCAAGCTTTGAGATTGTGGGTGAATTTAGCGATGACAGCGAACGTGGGGCAGGTGGGTTTGGTAGCTCTGGGATTAAATGATTTTTAGATAAAGTAACATCTTGTAGGGGCAAATTGCAATTTGCCCATATCAAAAACACAATAAACTTCCTGCAAAACTAGTTTTCCGCTCGCCCTGAGCTTGTCGAAGGGTGGCGGAAAACCGTTATGGTTCGACAGGCTCACCACGAACGGTTTTCCTTAATTCGGGGTTTTGCAGGAAGTCTAATTTTTAAAGGAAAAATTTATGCAACACAAATCCCTAACATTAGACGAAGCCAAACACACATCAGAAGTCATCACGACCGCCCTGCCTTATATCCAACGTTATAAAGACAAGCTCATCGTGGTCAAATATGGCGGTAATGCCATGACCGACCCTGTGCTAGAAAGCTCTTTTGCCCGTGATATTGTCCTTTTAAAAACCGTTGGTATTCACCCTGTGGTGGTGCATGGCGGAGGCCCACAGGTGGATAATCTCATGAATGAACTTGGGCGTGAGTCTGACCGCATAGACGGCATGAGAGTTACCGACAAAGATACGATGGACGTGGTAGAAATGGTGCTGGGCGGTAGTGTGAACAAATCTATCGTCAATCTCATTAACAAACATGGTGGGCAGGCGATTGGCTTGACAGGCAAAGATGCCAATCTAATCCGTGCAACCAAACTTGCCATGACCGATAAAGACGGCACGCCCATTGATTTGGGTTTTGTTGGTGAAGTCGCCCACGTCAATACAGATGTCATCAATATGCTTATCCATAGCGACTTTATCCCTGTCATCGCCCCCCTAGGCGTGGACGAAAATGGTGAGACCTATAACATCAATGCCGACCTAGTGGCGAGCCGTGTGGCAGAGTTTTTAAATGCCGAACGCCTGCTCCTGCTCACTAACATCAAAGGCGTGCTAGACAAAGACGGCAACGTACTAACAAGCCTGTCGCCCACAGACGTGGACAATCTCATCGCTGACGGCACCATTAGTGGGGGCATGATACCCAAAATCGCAGGGGCGTTGGATGCGGTCAAGGCAGGACTTAGAAGTGCGACCATTGTGGACGGGCGAGTGCCACACGCTTGTTTGCTTGAAATCTTTACCGAAGAAGGCGTGGGTACGCAGATTTTAAGAGAAACCAATGGTTAAATTTTAAAGGCGGTCTGGCACCGTCTTTTTTATCCTCCGTTGCCGTAAAACCACCGACTTTAGGCGGTGGATATAAGGCAACTCCGCAATCATGCTTACGCATGGACGTTGTCTAGTTTTGACATTAAAATTAAACCAAATATATAATATACCTATCTCATTATACACAAACCTATGAAAACACTCAAGCTACGCATACGAGATAAACACACAGACCAACTA
>NZ_JADFBZ010000056.1:0-17956 GCF_015223095.1 Moraxella sp. K127
GGGTTTGCCCTTTATTTTTTATCAAATAGTTATGGATTTTAATATTTAGACGTGTGGGTGAATCATATTTACCCCAATGACTGTAATTTAAAACAAGCCGATAATTTAAATAAACCAAAAACATGACAAAATTTTTACGTTTTCTGCAAGGCATTAGCTGGGCGGCACTCATCATGCTTGGGGTGTATCTGTGGATATTTGATTGGGGTGTGGGCTATCTGGCACTTACCGCCATCATCGCAGGCGTGCTAACATATCTGCAAAGCAAAAACATCATCAAAGGGCAAGGCGTTGCATGGATGGCGATAGCGGTGCTATTTGGTTTGCATATCTGGGCGTGTTACGAGCTACACGCCCACAAAGCACGCCATGATACAGGCGAGCGGTGGTCACAGTATGGGGCGTTGTGATATTTATCGCATTTATCAGCTTTATCAGCTTTATCAGCTTTTAGCTCTGATGAGTAATGAGTTGTGATACCCCCAAAGTCTGCACCAAGATTAGCGTGGATAAGCCGATGCCATCGCCAAAACAATAATTGCCATGCTCATCGGTCATCTTCCAATAAGAGATGTATTGCCCTGATGTGCTGGGCGTGATGAATTCAACTGAGAGTGTGATACATTCGCCAGGGTGTGTTGTGGGGATGGCGATTTGATTGGTTAGGGGTGTGAAATGATAGTCGGCAGATGTTTGATTGTTGGGATAGATAATGTCTGTTTTGGGGTTTTGACAGGTCAAAAAACGATTTTGCCACACGGTGCGTCCCACATTTTGAATCGTCCAGCTTTTGACAAATCGGGTGTTGGGAGCGATGAGCAGACCATCAGGCGGTGCTTCGGTAACAAAAGCACTGGCATCTAATTTGCCTGCATGAGTGCTGTTGGTAAAGTGCTGTTTTGGAATGATGGCATTAATCGTGCCAACATCAAAATCCGCCCATTTCATCTGCAATAATATCTGTGGGTGTACGCCCATCGCCCGTGCCAGACTGATGATTTGACTCATGCGGGCATCTTTGGTAGGGTCTAATAAGGCATAGAGTGTGGCTTTGGCAAGCCCAGCGTTACTGGCCAGTCGTTCCATGCTAACGTCGTGCTGTGAGCAGTACTGACGAACATAAACGCCCAAGTTGGACATGAGTTTAGGGCAGGGTTGCTTATGCTGGGTCATATAAGATACCAAATAAAAGAATGATTAAAACATCTGTAACATAACTTTTTATCCTATAATAAATATGACACAAAAAGCAACAAAAATACACGTTATTTTTAAAAATCGTCAGAATTTTGAACGATGTTGTTTTTAAATCATTTCTCCTTGTCTATTTTGAAAAATAAATAATTTAACATCATCGTCTATCGCACGCCCATTTATTCATCAACCCCTTTTATAATCCGTCAAATCCACCACCGTATCACAATAATACCGTGTCAAATCGTGGTCGTGGCTCACCATAACCAGCGTACAGTTTTGGGTGCGACAGGCGTGCGTGAGTAGGTCTAGTGTGGTTTTTTGGGTAATGGGGTCTAGGCGGTTGGTAACTTCATCGGCAAACAGTAGTACAGGCTTCATCATCAAGGCTCGCATGATAGCAATGCGTTGAAGCTCGCCCCCAGAGACACTTTCGCTCGTGCGGTGTAGTAGGTCGGGGTGGAGCTGTAAGGCGGTCATGAGCGGGGCGATTTGGCTTTTATCAAGGTTGTGGCGTTTGACCACGTCATCGATGAGCGTGCCAAGTTTGATGTTTTGAGCAAAAGCGGACGGTGGGTCTTGGTAGAGTTTTAGCACTTGGTGGCGTTTGGGCTTGGTGTGCCATGTCATCACCCCTTTGGATGGGGTGATAAGACCGCAAATGGCGTCCCCCAGCGAGCTTTTGCCAATGCCACTATCGCCGATGAGTCCCACCGCTTGCCCTGCGTGGAGCGTGATGTTTAGCCCACTAAACAGCTCTTTGTTGCCACGACTGATAGCCACGTCTTTTAGGGTCAAAAGGGGCGTTTCAGTGGGAGCGATGTCCGCCTTTGTCCATGTGGCAGGGTTGGCACTCATCAGCTCTTTGGCGTAGTCGGATTTGGGATTTTGTAGGACGTCGGTGGCTTGCCCTTGCTCCAAGAGTTTGCCTTTTTTCATGACCATAAGCAGGTCATTATCGCCACTTAGGCGGTTAGCCACTTCGATGTCATGCGTGATAGTCAAAAGGCAACCGCCTTGTTTGGCGACTTGGGCGAGCATGTCCACGACAGCGATTTTATTGGTGTGGTCAAGCCCTTTGGTGGGTTCATCGGCGATGACCATATACGCCCCGCTCACGGTGGCAGACGCAAAGGACGCACGTTGTGCCATGCCCCCTGACAGCTCATGCGGATAGTAGTCTTTGGCATGGGCTAGCGAGAGTTGCTCTAAGGTGCGTAAGGTGGTGTCTTTGGCGGTGGTGTTATCGGCTCGTTTGACAAAATGTAGGCTCTCCCAAATCTGGCGAAACACTGTCATGGTGGGGTCAAGCGAACGCACCGGCTCTTGGGGGAGCATGGTCAAATCACGTCCCCACAGCTTGGCAAATTGATGTTCATCAAGTTCGCCTTGTTCGTCATGGAGTGTTTTGCCGTTGATGAGAATTTGCCCTTTGACCGTCAAGCCCTTAGGCAATGCCCCCATAATCGCTTGGGCAAGTAGGCTTTTGCCCGAGCCTGTCTCGCCTAAGATGGTCAAATTTTGTCCCTTTTGTATGCCAAGGCTAATGGGCTCAACCAAGGTAGCACCGTCTGTGGTGTGGACGGATAAGTTGTTGATTTGGATTAAAATATCTGGTGATGTTTGGGTGTTTTGCATGATTAGCCGTCCTGTTTGCCTGATAATAATTGAAAAGAAAGCACGAGTAAAAACACGGTGATAATCGGCAAAAAGAACACCAAAGGAGCTTCATAATAATAAGGAAATAGTTCGGTCATCATCAGACCCAGCTCGGCGGTCGGTGGTTTAAGACCGACATTGACAAAGCCGAGCGTGGCAAGGGCTAGCACCGCATTACCCGCCCCAAATGCCGAGAGCGTCCACATGACAGGGGCGAGCCGTGGCAGATAGTGGCGTTTGATGATGTACCACAGCCCCATGTCCATGAGTGTACTGGCTTGTACTTCGCTTGATTTGCGTAGGTTTAGGCTCATCGCACGGGTCATCTTAAAAAACTCCACCCACATGACCAGCGACACGCCCAGATACAGCGACCAAAAACTGTTAGGGGCGATAGATGCAAACAGCAGGATAAACAATAAACCAGGCAATGCCATGATACAATCACAGATAAAGTTAAAAAACTTATCCAAAATCCCCCCAAAAATCCCCGCCAGCAAGCCAAACAGTAGCCCAAAGATGAGCGACACCCCCACCGAGCCGATAATGAGCGAGAAAGACAGGCGAATGGCGGACGCCAACCGTGCCATCATATCACGCCCCAAATGGTCGGTGCCAAAGGGGTGTTCGCCACTGGGGGCAGATAGGATAACATCTAGGTTTTGCAGTGCCATGTCATAGGGACGTACGAGCGGACTGCCATAGGCAAAGCCAAGTAGTACCACTAAGATGACAAGTCCGATAAGCTGAGCAGGCGTGAGTTTTTTTAGTATGTTCATATAAATCATTAACCAGTAAAATTATCATCTGATAAATCGTGGGTTGGCGGTGTTTTTTGTAACTTGATAAAACCTTGATAAGTTGGCGTGTTTGTCATGATAATGCCACGTTGTTTTTAAAATTTATAATCATTTAACTTCAAAATACACCATTGGCAGTAAGGTGCGTATCACGCAACAATAAGATTTTTCCTTCAAAAGGTGTGTGGTACGCCACCCTAAAAATGTCTTATTAAAAAATGTGGCATTGGTGTAAATTGGCGTTAATTTGCTATAAAAAACAAAAGCTGATTTATCAATTTATCAATTTATTAAAAATTAAAAATTAAAAATTAAAAAGCCCATGCTATTGCACCCCAAAACGTGGGTCTATGAGCCGATTGATGATGTCAAGCACCGTATTTAGCACGACAAACAACGCCCCCATGACCAACGCCGAGCCTTGTATCATTGGTATGTCTCTGGCGATGATAGCATGGACTAGGGCATGACCGATACCCGGCCATGCAAACAGGCTCTCCACGATAACCACGCCTTCGATGAGATAAATAAGCTGTACACCATGATAAGCAACAATGGGAATGGCAAGGTTACGCACGCCATGCCGCCTAAATGCTTGCCAAGGGGTTAGCCCTTTTAATTTGGCAAATTCATAATAAGTGGCACTAAACACCGCCACTGCCGCATTACGACTGACCCGAATGGACACTGCCGACAGACCCAAGGCAAGCGTGAGAGCAGGTAGGGCGTAGTTAATTGGTTTGCCGTAGCCAATGGCAGGTAGCCATTTTAATTGCACTGCAAAAATGGTAATGAGTAGCACGCCAATGATAAAGGCAGGGGCAGAGCGGAGCAAGGTGGCGATAAATAAGGTAAAACGGTCAAAGACGCCATTAGGTCGCAGGGCGGAGAGTATGCCTATCGGTGGGGCGATGATGAGTGAGATGACCAAAGCAACAAAAGCCAGCGACAGCGTGTGTCCAAACTGGTGGGCTATCTCGTCCCACACGCTTGCCCCACTGACGAGCGAATTACCCAAATCCAAGCGGAGCAAGTCGCCAAACCATGCTATATACTGCTCATACCACGGCAAATCAAGCCCGAGCTCGGCTCGTACTTGGTCGGCAGAGCTTGCGGTGACTTGGTCGTAGCCATAGCGAGATGCAGCGATACGATATGCCATGTCGCCGGGCAGGCTTCGCATCAGAACAAAGGTCAAGGTACCGACCGACCAGACGACTAGGAGCAGTTGGATAAGCCGTGATGTGAGTAGTTTTAGCATGGTAGTAGTGATAAGAAAAATTGGGCTATTATAATTTTTATTGATAATAAAAGCAAATGTAATAACATAATATTTTTAAAATAGACAGCCCCACGCACAGTATGGGGTTTGTTGTTTATGCTTGGGTGGGCGGAGTATCTGGATTTATCACAGGGGTAAAAACCTGTTCGTCCGAACGTTCCGCACGACTTGCCAAACCGCATTTAAAGCAATAATGATTAAAGGTGCTTTTGCGAGTGGTGCAATTTGGGCAATATTCAAACAAATGTATCCCACAATGCGGACAAAAATCCAAATCGGTGTTGTTAAAATCCAGCGAGCGTTCACAGCTTGGGCAAATACCCTTGCCGATTTTGATGTGGGCTTCATCATAATCCATGTGTTGTTGGCGTTCGTTGCTGGATAGGGCTTCTTCGACTCGTTTGCGTTCTAGGTAGGCATTCATCGCCCCAATGGCGTATTTGCCGATGACCACCGTTACGATAATCCCCACGCCATAGCGAACATAACCGCCATAGTTGGGTAGATACGGCACAAGCTCCACAAAAAACACAAATAAGGCAAAAAACGCAAAGCCCCATACAAACGGCCATGCGTTGGTGTGGCGATAGCGTTTAAACAGATAACCTGCCAATAATAGCAGTGGCAAGGTAATCATCAAACGATAAATAAATACCTGCAATTCGGTGCGGTTATTGTGGCGGTTATAGCCGTCCATAGCGTCCGCTTCCATGAGCATGATTTGGTTTTCGATATTCTCCACCGTCTGCCGTCTGTCTAATTGGCGTTTTTCTATGGCGGACAGCTCGCCTTGCAGGGCTTGCTCTTGGGCTTTTAATTCGTCAAGCTCGCTGGTGCGTTTGATGACTTCGGGATTTTGGTCGGATTGCTCGGTAACAGAGCGTGTGGCAAGCCAGTTTTCAAAGGTCTCACGGGCATTGATGTTTTCGGTTTGTTTTTGGGTTAGCTCGTGGCTTTTTTGTTCCCATTCGTGGGTGATGTCTTGCTCTTTTTGTTCGGCTTGGGTCAGTTCGTCTTTTAGGCGGTCATAGGCAGGGCGGTCGGCGACAAAGTCAGACAGCTCCACAAAATCGGTGCTAATCATCGGCAAATCCGCCACGATTTTGCTACCCAATCCAATCAAAAAGCCGGCAAAAATCATCGCCACAATCCACAAAAAGACATTAAACCATTTTTTAGGTTGTCGCCCTGCGGTTTTGGCTTTGGGCGTGGGCTTGAATTTGGCTTTACCTTTTTTGTTCACGTTCTGTTCACTCATGATAAGCTCCAATGATGACAAAAATGACGAAATGATAAGGGTGTGTGGTTTTTAAAATTTTAAACAAAATTTGCAACATTGACAACATAAAAAAGACCGCATAACACGGTCTTTATGGGCTTACCATTTAAGCTGATTTAGGTTATATTTACGCTCAAAGGGGTCAAGGGTCAAGCCTTGTAGCGACTTGTGAGCGGACGCACTTTGTTGGTAGTACACGACAGGGATAAGTGGACGCTCATCTGCCAAAATGGTGGCGACTTGTTTTTTGAGTTCATCTCGCTTGGCATCATCAGTCGTGGTGGCGATGTCATGTAAGACTTGGGTAAGCGTAGGGTTTTGGTAATTCATCACGCCCCAGTCGCTGCCTTGTGGGCTTAGGTCGGATTGTAGTGAAGCTAGCGGGTCTGGGGTGTTGCCGTAGTTACGAGCGTACAGAGCCATTTGCAGTGAGCCGTCTTGATGAGCTTTGGGAATCTCTGATGAGTTGGTGATATTAACTTGTAAATCCACGCCGATTTTACGCCATTGGTCTTGTAAGGCGGTGGCGATAAGCGGTAACTCTGGGCGATCAGAGAACGTGATGAGCGATATGGTAAAGGGCTTACCGTCTTTTTGTAGCACGCCATTTGCCCCTTCACTAAAGCCGTTGGCGAGCAATTTGGCTTTAATGGTAGGATAATCAGGGGCGGATTTTGCCACGCCTGCCTGCCAACCGCCAAACATGGGCGGTAGTAGCTCATACGCCCCCGCATCGCCAATGCGTAGCACCGATTTGGCAATGGCTTCACGGTCTATGGCATCAGATAGGGCTTGGCGGGTGGTCTTATCGGCAAAGAGCGGATTGGCGATGTTCATCTTAATGGCAATGGTGCGAGCGAGTGTTTGGGTTGCCACTTGTAGGTCGCTGTTGTTTTGTAGGCGTTTTAGGCTGGCACTGTCTAGGGTGTACACCAAATGGTCATCGCCACTTTCTACGAGCAGAGTACGGGTCTCACTGCGAGAATTGGCAAGGTAGTTAATGCGATTAATGTGAGCTTTTTGTCCCCAATAGTCGGCATAAGCGGACTGCTCAATCTTTTGTGGTGGCTCAACTTTATCCGCCCGATACGCCCCTGTGCCGATGATTTTGGTGGCTTGCCCTTTGTCATCAAAGGATGCTGGGGCTAGGATAATGGCGGTGGCGTGTGCCAAATAGGACGGCAGGGTGGTCAAAGGCTCTGCAAGAGTGAACTCTACGGTTTTATCATCAACTGCCTTGATAAGCTCGATATTGGCACTTTCTAGGGCGGTGGGCTTATTTAGGGCAAGTGTTAGGCTGTTTACCACTTCTTTGGCAGTCATGGGCGTGCCGTCATGGAATTTGACATCATCACGCAACGTAAATACCCATGTTTTGCCGTTGTCGGCGGTTTCCCACTTTTCGGCTAGGGCAGGGATAATCACCCCTTTGTCGTCCACGTCCACGAGCGTCTCGCCAATACCCATACGCTGATAAACAAAGCCTGATGTGCTGGGGTCGGCATTGGTAATCTCCCAAGGGGTAACGACCGTGAGTGTCTTATCGCTCGTGGCAGGCGTGGCGTTGTCTGTGGCGGTAGTCGCCTTGTCGTCATTACCGCAGGCGGTCAAGGCAAGGGCGGTGGCAAGTGAGCAGGCTAGGGCGGTGTATTTAAAAGTCATGATAAAATCCTAAGGTCAGCCAAATGGCAAAAAGTAAGCTATGTTATTATATAACTTACAAAAATACAAGCCACTTATAAATAAAAAAATCAACAAGCGTTGTCAATGAATGAATTTTTTTAGGGTAAATGCGTGGGGGATTGACTTAAATTTTTTAAAAATTATTTAACATAATCCTATTTTTCTTAAAGCTTTATAAGGGAAAATTCCAAATTTTCCAATTTCCCCACTTTACCAATTTTTAATTTCTTCTAATTTCCCAAACCCAAACCCCCATTTCACTTTATATCAAATTTATTTAACATAATCCATTTTGGTTAGCAAATTATTAAAATGGCAAAAATTAAAATTTAAACACACCATTATTTACCATAGAAAATTGAAAAATTCGTTGTTGGGTAATTATTTAAAATGGTGGGGGAATTGCAATAAACCAAAAACCCTAATCCATGACAGATTGGGGTTTTGTGTTAGGGTAATTTTTGGTTTGATTAACGTTCTAAAATACAAGTGACGCCTTGACCGCCGGCGGCACAGATAGAAATCAAGGCACGCCCTGAACCTTTTTGGGCGAGTAGTTTGGCGGCGGTTGCCAAGATACGTCCGCCTGTGGCAGCAAAGGGGTGTCCTGCGGCAAGGCTTGACCCATTGACATTGAGCTTACTGCGGTCAATGCTACCTAATGGCTTATCTAATCCCAAGCGGTTTTTGCAGAAGTTTTCATCTTCCCAAGCAGTCAGAGTAGAGAGTACCTGACTGGCGAAGGCTTCATGAATTTCATAAAAATCAAAGTCTTGCAAGGTCAGACCAGCACGAGCGAGCATTTTTGGTACGGCATAGGCAGGTGCCATAAGCAGTCCTTCGGTCAGTCCATTTTTACCCACAAAGTCCACCGCCGCCGTTTGTTGGTGAGTGATGTAGGCAAGCGGTTCAAAACCGTGTTGGCTTGCCCAGTCATCACTAGCAAGTAGCACGCAAGACGCACCGTCAGTCAGTGGCGTGGAGTTACCTGCGGTCATGGTTGGGTTGGCGTTACGCTTACCAAAGGCAGGTTTTAGCGTGGCAAGTTTATCCAGCGTGGTGTCTGCACGCAAGTTATTATCACGGTTTAGTCCTTTATAGGGGGTCATCAAATCATCAAAAAATCCTGTATCATACGCACGAGCCAGATTTTGATGGCTGTTAAATGCCAGCTCATCTTGGGCTTCACGGCTGATGTTCCATTCTAGGGCGGTGATGGCTTGGTGTTCGCCCATAGATAGGCGAGTGCGTGGCTCACCATTGGCAGGGAATGCCAGTAGGTCTTTGGGGTTGATGTGAGTTAGGGCGGTTAGGCGAGCTTTGGCGGTTTTGGCGTTATTGATGGCAAGCAAGGGCTTACGAATGCCGTCCCCGAGTGCAATCGGTGCGTCCGATGTCGTGTCCGTCCCGCCTGCGATACCGCTGTCGATGATACCCAGTGCGATTTTGTTGGCAACGGCAAACGTGGCTTGCAGACCTGTGCCACACGCCTGCGAGATGTCATAGGCAGGGGTCGTGGGCGATAGGGCGGTGTTTAGCAGGGCTTCACGGGTTAGGTTCAAATCACGGCTATGCTTTAAGACCGTGCCAGCAACCACTTCGCCAATCTCTTTGTCCGCCAAATCAAAGCGAGCAACCAAACCGTCCAATGCCGATGAGAGCATATCAATATTACTGGCGTCTGCGTACGCACCATTTGAGCGAGCAAAGGGAATGCGGTTTCCGCCAAGAATGGCAACTTTTTTGATGGTCATGACTTATCCTTAATGAAATGAATTGATAAAGGTAAAAGGCTGATTTAGCTTATCCTAGCTTATCATCATTTGACTTAAAAGGGAAAATGTTTTTTGCTTTCTTAACTAATTTTTTGTTATTTATTTAAAATTTATAACTTATTTTTATAATAGAGAAAATTTTGTGCCAACATTTATTTTTGTGCTAGAATGGGGCTTATCGTATTGACAAACAAAAGGATACTCCTATGAGCGACCGTTATGGTGAATTGGTGCAATCAGGTTTGGGTAGAACTGTTGCAAAAAATCTAGGTTTACCCACACCCATTAAACTTGACCGCTTTGAAGTGGGTCAGCCTGTGGTGCGTGGCGAAGTGGCATTTGGGGCGGTTGGCAACAGCGATGTGAGTCGTTGCGTGAACGAGATTTTGACCGCATTGGACGCCAAAATCACCACTAATGATAAGCTAGATGACCGCCTAACGGACGAGAACGTGCGTTTTAAAGTGGCGATTTTTGATGTAACCAACATCAAAGACACGGACGGCTTGAAGGCGGTGTATGAATTTTTTCATAAAATCGCCCGCCGTATCAAACCGTCTGGTCGGATTGTGCTGATTGCTCGTCCGTCTTGCTGTACAGGTACGGACATTGATTTTGCTTTGGCACAACGGGCGGTGTTGGGATTTGTTAAATCAGTCGCCAAAGAGTTCAAAAAAGGCATTACCGCCAATGTGTTATACACCCAAGTCGGTGCCGAAAAGCACCTAGACCACGCCTTACGATTTTTTATGTCGGCAAAATCGGCATATGTGTCAGGGCAGGCGGTCTATATCAAGGATAATGGCGATGAGCTATCATTGGTCGATTTTGACGAAACCAAACCCCTAAAAGGCAAAAAAATCCTAGTAACAGGGGCAAGTCGTGGCATTGGTGAGTCGGTTGCCAAAGTGTTGGCACGAGACGGGGCAGAGCTGTACTGCTTGGACGTGCCTGCGTCGTTGGCAGATTTACAAAAAGTTGCGGGCAATTTGGGCGGTCATGCCTTACCACTGGACATCACCCAAACGGACGCTGGCGAGCAGATTTTAAAGGCGTGTGGCATGCTGGACGGCGTGGTGCATAACGCCGGCGTTACTCGTGATAAGACCCTAGCCAACATGAGTGCTGATAAGTGGGATTTGGTGCTAAACATCAACCTAAAAGCCATTAGCACCATTAATAGCTACTTACTTGCCAATAACGGCTTGTCCGAGTCGGCTCGTATCGTCTGCGTGTCTAGTATTTCAGGCATTGCCGGCAATCTGGGGCAAACCAACTACGCCATGAGTAAGGCAGGGGTTATCGGTCTGGTTGAAGCAACCGCCAAGAGCCTAGACGGTTCGGCACGCCGTATCAATGCAGTCGCCCCTGGATTTATCGAGACCAAGATGACCGGTGCCATTCCCTTTGCCATTCGTGAAGCTGGTCGCCGTATGAACTCGATGAGTCAAGGCGGTGAGCCTGTGGACGTGGCAGAGACGATATCGTGGCTACTGTCGCCAAAAGCGTCAGGGCTTAATGGCAACGTGGTGCGTGTGTGCGGTCAAAGCGTGCTTGGGGCGTGATTTTATTCATTGGTAAATTTTGATGTGAAATATATCAGCCGTACACTTGTACATTTTTGATTTACATTCCCCCAAAAATCCATTAAAATTTACCAAAATTATTCTATATTTAAAGGTATGATATGGCAGAACAAAATTTTAAAGAATTGCCAAAAATGCACACCACTTACGCCAACGTTATCAAAAGTTTGATTCCGCATGGCGACAACCGAGCAGGAGCATTGCCTGATTCGGTGTATGCAGTGGACAAACTCGCCATTGACCAGAACAATTTGCGAGACTATCGGCGAATCTGTGGGTTTATTGATGATGGGCGTGTACCGCCAACGTATTTTGCGGTGCTGTCGCAGACGTTGCAGATGAACATGATGGCAAAGCCTGATTTTCCTTTTGCCATGCTTGGGCTGGTGCATTTAGAAAACAGTGTTACGCAGTATCGTCCGATTTTTGATACCGAAACGGTCAAGATGAGCGTGCGACTTGATAACCTAACCCCCCATGACAAGGGGCAGACCTTTGATTTTATCACCGAAGTGCATATCGATGATGAGCTGGTATGGCAGGGGACATCAACCTATCTGTCTCGCCAAAAAAAGCCCAAGGAAGAACGCACGGTCAAATCTGTGCCTGAGAGCGTGGCACGCTTAGAGCCTGATGACAATGGTTGGGCGGAGCTGATTAATATCCCAGAAGACATCGGACGGCGGTATGCGTTCGTGTCGGGGGATTTTAACCTAATCCATTTGCACCCCTTATCGGCTCGGGCGTTTGGCTTTCCTAAGGCAATCGCTCATGGTATGTGGTCAAAGGCGGCGAGCATTGCTCAATTTTATGACTTGCCAAAGGCCTACCGAGTGGACGTGTCATTTAAAACGCCCATTTTCTTGCCGTCCAAGATTGACTTTGTGGCACGCCAAGAGAGCGATGGGCGAGCCTTTGCCCTGTATGCGGCAGGCACGGAAAAACCGCATTTACTCGGTAAAATTACGTTTTTATGATGGGTGAAAAAAGAACAGGGCAGATGGTCTGCCTTGTTTTTTGGTTTTTTGGGATTGAAATTTTATGGAAATTTTTTTCTTATTATCAAAGAGTTTGCAGAAAAAATATTTAATAAATAAAATTTTCTATTTAAAAGGTGCGTGTTACGCACCCTACCATACTATTTTGTGTAGTTAGGGTATAATCTTTATATGTCAAAAATATTCTATCATGAAGAATGGGCGAACACTGCCTCTCTTTTGGGGTTGATTCTTTATCCAGTAGTCATTATTGCCATGCTTATGTCGAACCATTATGGCTATTCTGAATTTAAACTAAAAAGTTATAATAAATTTTTCCTCTTCTTCTCGTGTGGTTATATGGTGGTTTTTGTTAAAATTGATGAATTTTTTAAGAAAAAATATGTCAATCAAGA
Organism: Moraxella sp. K127; assembly: GCF_015223095.1. NCBI lineage: Bacteria > Pseudomonadati > Pseudomonadota > Gammaproteobacteria > Moraxellales > Moraxellaceae > Moraxella > Moraxella sp. K127. The sequence goes on from NZ_JADFBZ010000056.1 coordinate 12,652, forward strand.
TCTGATAAAAACAGATGATAAGTACGAATATAAAGATCAATACCCAATATTCATGGCAATATTATATTGGCTGTTTTGTTTCTTTCAATCAGCTTTCGTGCCTGCTATGCTTTTAACATTTGTATTACTATACTCCAAATAAATACACTCAACAAACCACAAAATCACCACACACCCCCATGTTCCAAAACAACTCATCTAAATCATCAGTATGGTAGGGTGCGTAATACGCACCCTACCATACTGAGTATGTCTTTTTTATTTTTATTGAGTGTAAATTTGAGTTCAAAAGGGTGAGGTTTATAAAATTGCTGTTTTTTTATGGAAAAACAAAAATGTTTAAAAAACCCTTATCATTTATTTTAATATCATCACTACTATTATTGGGTTGTGATTTTAGACCTGCTCATAAAGTCATAGAATATCAAGAGGAGGTAAAACTATCCGATGGTAGTTTTATATGGGTGGATATTAAAAGACATTATAGATTGGCAGGAGAACCTTTTCAAAAAGCAAACTATTTACCCAGTATTGTAGAGATTAGTTGGGATACGGGGTTTCCTAATGTGGGTAGGCAGTCATTATCATTTGTAGATGATATTTATTTGCTTGACAAGATAGATGGCAAATGGTATGTCATTGGAAATACCTATGGACAAGCTTATGATTTTGATAATTCTAAGTTGCATAATTGCGTAACAAGCGGTACTTATACGCCAAGAATGCACATATCACCAATATGTCTTGTTGTTCTTGATGAGAAAGGTAAATATCAACAAATGTCAAAGGGTATTGTGACAGATGTTACTTTCAATATTCTAAGAGTTCGTTTTATAGATACCCTAAGCAAACCGCCTACTGAATTAAATAATCAAAAGTTAATTTGGCAACAAAAACTTGATTTGCAACAACATCAACCTGAATTTTCACGCAACATAGGCAAAACTTACCAAGCCTATTATGACCCTAAGGAGTATGGTTATGAATAATACAGATGTATCAAAGAATGCAGTGTATGCTATCTTGTAGATTTTGAATTTTCCCCCAAATTCTTATACAATAAGCCATTTTTATCATTAGGTACAGACCATGTGGCAAGATTTTCCCGAACTGCTTTCTAAATTACAATTTGACGACTCGCCTGCCGGTGGCTCACTGGTCATCACTCACAAAGGCGAGACGGTGGTAAACACCGCCATAGGGCAAGCCTTGCCACACCAAGACTGGCACGCCCACACACTATCGGTAAATTTCTCTATCGGCAAAGGCGTGATGGCGACCCTTGTGGCGGTGCTGGTCTCAAAGGGGCTACTAGACTATGATACGCCCATTAGTTCGTATTGGGCGGAGTTTGGGGTAGGGGGCAAAGAGCATATCACGCCACGCCACATCTTGACCCACACCGCAGGGCTGTTTAACATCACCACGCTCACCCATGACACCGATGAGCTGACCGACTGGCAGACGATGACCGCCAAAGTCGCCCAAATGTCGCCTGACACCCCCAAAGGGCAGGACGAACAGGGCTATGGCAGTGCGTATAGTGCGTTGGTTTCGGGGTGGATTTTGGGGGGATTGGTGGAGCGTATATCGGGATTACCCTTGCAACACGCCCTAGATGAATACCTTGCTACGCCCTTAGGCATACAGGGCGAGCTGTATTATGGACTACCTGCCGATAAGCTAGGGCAAGTTGCCAAGCCAGTGCGGTATTTTGATGGCACGCCCACCACCAAACGCAAACCAACCCTAAAACCTGACACCCCAGAGATGTTGGCGGTCTATGCAGGGCTTGACATCACGCCATTGTGGGCGGATAAAGCAGAGACGCTTGGTACATCTGGCATTAATAAGCTGTATTTTGACACCGCCAAGATGAACCTTGTCAATTATAAAAACGCACTCATGCCAAACGGACGTGATGGCGTGGAATATCATCATGATAAGGTGTTGCAAGCGGTCATTCCTGCCGCCAATGGGGTCTCTACCGCTCACGCCCTAGCGACTATTTATGCCATGCACGCCAATGGTGGCGTATGGCAAGGGCAAACGCTCATCACGCCTGCGGTACTTGCTGACATGCGTGCGGTGCGTGTGGACGGTTTTGATGCGGTCATGCCTGCCAATATGCGGTGGCGGTCGGGTTTTCATCGCCTGTTTAGCTTGCAACACACGCCAAACGCCTACGGACACATGGGTTATAATGGCTCGGTGGCGTTCTGCGACCCTGACAGGCACTTGTCGTTTGCCTTTATTCATAATTTTGATACAACCATGCTAAATGACGTACGTCAGTTTGTACTATCAGAGACGGCAATCGCTCGCACCACGCCTTAAAAAACTATTGCAAAACGCCCAAACGGTGTTATAATCATGCGATTACTTTTATTTTATGAACGCTCTAAGTTTATAAAATAATTTTATTAAAAGCTCTTTTTTATCAAGGAAAAACTTATGAGTTTAGCAACCCAAGACGGCAAAATGTGGCTAGATGGCGAACTAATCAACCAACCTGATGCCAAAGTCCACGTTTTGACCCACAGCCTGCATTATGGTTTGGCGGTTTTTGAAGGCGTGCGTGCCTATCAGACCCCTGACGGACGTACCGCCATTTTCCGTCTGCATGAACACACCGAACGTCTGCTTAATTCTGCCAAAATTTTTCAGCTAGACGTGCGTTATAGCCATGATGAGCTGGTCAAAGCCCAAAAAGACGTGGTGCGTGAAAATGGCTTGGCGTCTGCCTATATTCGTCCGCTCATCTGGGTGGGTTCAGAAAAGCTCGGTATCGCCGCCAAAGACAATACCATTCATTCAGCCGTTGCTGCATGGCACTGGGGGGCATATCTGGGCGAAGATGGTATCAAAAATGGTATCCGTGCCAAAACATCAAGCTATACACACCATCACCCTAACGTAACCATGTGTAAGGCAAAAGCCGCCGCCAACTATCCTGTCTCTATTCTAGCCAACCAAGAAGCGACCAAAGCAGGCTATGATGAAGCCATTCTTATGGACCCACTGGGCTACGTATGTCAAGGCTCGGGCGAGAACTTATTTTTGGTGAAAAATGGCGAGCTGCATACCCCAGACCTTGCAGGCGGAGCGTTAGACGGCATTACTCGCCGTACGATTATTGAGTTCGCTCATGATTTGGGTATCAAAGTCGTAGAACGCCGTATCACTCGTGATGAGTTCTACCTTGCCGATGAGATTTTTATGACAGGCACCGCTGCCGAAGTTACCCCAATCCGTGAATATGATGACCGTGTCATCGGTAAGGGCGGACGTGGCGAGCTGACCGAAAAACTACAAACCTTGTATTTTGACGTGGTGCAAGGGCGTAATGACAAATACAAGCACTGGTTATCTTTTGTTGATGAATAATCAAATTTGATTGAGTTTTTAACAATCCCCAAGATATGATGTTTTGGGGATTTTTATTCATCAAAATTTTTAAACTTTTTTATAAAAATTATCAATTTTTGCTTGCAAATAATAATAATTATTGCTAATATAACGCCATAAGTTAATAAGAATAACCGTTCTTATTTTCGTTTAAAAAATAGCCGATCCACAACAGCATTCACCAAGGACTTCGCCATGTATGTTTGTATTTGCCATGACATCAAAGACACCCAAATCAAAACTGCCATGCTACAAGGCGTTGATAGTGTAGAAGCGTTGCAAAGTGAGCTACTGGTCGGCACTTGTTGTGGCTGTTGTATGCCAATGGTGCAGGACTTGGTTGATGAACATCATGCCAAATATGTGGCGGTAGATGCCATGGCGGTGTGATTACTGGTATTTTTTGTAAATATTTGGTAAATTTATTGCTATTATATTTCTGAATATAAGCGTCTTTGCACAATCTTAGCTAGATTAAAATTATCAATCAATAGTCATTTTCAAGTTGATAAAATTAACTAATAAGCCTTATTATTTGCAAATCATTAAAATGGTAAAAGGAATTGTCATCAATAATAAAAATAACAACATAATCAATAACTTAGCATATTTGCCAAAACCATTTTCTCCAATTCACCTAAGATGATTTCTTAGGTGAAAATTTTTGTTATTGTAATAGCCATTCTCACAGCGTAAGTCGTTCGCAGTTCCTTTGCCATACAAATACCCCCTTGTCAATCCCTATCTTTGTGCTATGATATGTCCCATACAGCATTTGCTGATTTTCCCTTTATCTAACACAGGATTTTTATCATGAAATCATCTCAAAAAGTCATTGATTATCTAAATTTCTTATTGGCGGGCGAATTGGGTGCCAGAGACCAGTATTTTATCCATTCACAAATGTACGCTGAATGGGAATTGGGTAAATTGCACGACCGCATTTATCACGAAATGGAAGACGAGACCCTACATGCACGCCTGATTATCAACCGTATCATCATGCTAGGCGGTACGCCAAATATGCAAGTGGGCGAGATTAACATCGGTGCCGATGTGCCTGCCATGCTAAAAAGCGATTTGGAGCTAGAATACACCGTGCAAGAACACCTAAAAGAAGGGATTGCTATCTGTGAAGCCGAGCGTGATTATGTAACCCGTGATATGCTCGTGCGTCAGTTAGAAGACACTGAGCAAGACCACGCCCACTGGCTAGAAAAACAACTACGCTTGATTGAGCTGATGGGATTACAAAACTACCTACAAAGCCAAAGTGCTGAGCCTAACATGGTCGGTGCCACGCACTAAGTAGGGCGATAAGGCAGAAAAAGGTAAAAAAGGGGGTGTGTATGCACCCTTTTTTAAAAAATTAAACGTTGAAATTAAAGATAAAAAGGTAATAACATGAAAGGCGATAAAGACGTTATCCGTCAGTTAAATTTGGTATTGGGTCAGTCCCTAATTGCCATTAACCAGTATTTTTTGCACGCTCGTATCGTCAAAAATTGGGGCGTGGAAGAGCTAAACGACTCATTTTTTAAGCAGTCCATTCGTGAGATGAAATGGTCAGATGAGCTGATTGAGCGGGTTTTGCTGTTAGAAGGTTTGCCAAACTTACAAGATTTGGGTAAGCTCATGATTGGCGAGACCGTAGAAGAGATTTTGGCGTGTGATTTGCGTTTGGAAAAGCGTAAACATGACGTGTTGGTAGAAGCGATTGATGTATGTACCGCCAAGCGTGATTTTGTTTCTCGTGAGCTACTCATCAAGCTAAAAGACGGCAATGAAGAATACGAAGACTGGCTAGAAACCCAGCAAGAGAAGATTGCGGACATCGGCATTCAAAACTATATCCAATTACAATCAAGCGATGATTGATAAACGGATAAACAATAAA
>NZ_JADFBZ010000057.1:0-17706 GCF_015223095.1 Moraxella sp. K127
AGATTTGCCCTTATTATTTTACCATGAAAAATCCCACCATCTTAACAATACCGATAAGCAACAATGACAAATAGCTTACAAATGTATGCTATTTTTTTGGGTAAAAGTGTGCTAAACTGTAACCAAATTTTTCAAAACAAAAATGGAGTATCCATGACCATCTGCATTACCGCCACAGGGCTACACATTCCCAAAGACAAAATCACCAATGAAGAGTTGGTAACGGCATTTAATACTTATGTGGACAATTATAATGAAGCCCACGCCCAAGCCATTGAATCTGGCGAAAAGGTCGCTTTACAGCATTCTACCGCAGAATTTATCGAAAAGGCGTCAGGCATCAAGTCTCGCTATGTCATTGATAAAAAAGGCATTTTAGACCCAAATATCATGGCACCGATTTTCCCTGCCCGTAAACTTGGCGAAGAGCTGTCTATCATGGCAGAGATGGGAACGGACGCACTCAATCAAGCCTTAGCTAATGCAGGCTTGGAAGGCAAAGATTTGGACGGCATTATCTGTGCTTGCTCCAACTTTCAGCGTGTCTATCCTGCCATTGCCATTGAGATTCAGCAGGCGGTGGGTATGGTGGGCGGATTTGCCTTTGATACTAACGTGGCGTGTAGTGCAGCAACTTTTGGTATCGCCCAAGCGGTCGGTTTTATCAAGGCAGGGCTTGCCAAACGCATTGCCGTGGTCAATGTCGAGATTACGTCCGCTCATCTAAACTGGCGTAACCGTGATAGCCACTTTATCTTTGGGGACGTGGCGGCGGCGACTATTATCGAAGAGACCGACACGCCAAAAGGCTATGAAGTGCTAGATAGCAAGCTGTGGACGCAGTTTTCAACCAACATCAAAAATGAATTTGGCTTTATGGACAGAAGTGAATTTTTGCACGCCAAAACGTCCATGTATCCTGACCTAGACGAGCCTGTTACGGACAAATTATTCTTACAAGAAGGGCGTAAAGTATTCCGTGAAGTTTGCCCCAAAGTGTCTGAAATCATCAGCACGCATTTGGCAGAAAATAATATCAGCACCGACAAAGTCAAAAAACTGTGGCTACACCAAGCCAACATTAACATGATTGACCTGATTTTACGCACTGTTATGGGTAAAGATGCGGATAAATCCATTGCTCCGATTGTCATTGATGAGTTTGGTAATACCAGTTCGGCAAGTCCGATGATTGCCTTTCATCGTTGTCAAGATGGCATTGCCAGCGGTGATTTGGCGGTGATTTGCTCATTCGGGGCAGGGTATTCGATTGGTTCGGTGATTGTTAAGAAGGTGTGATAAATTTGTGATATGAACGTGTGGGGGTAATTTATTCGCCCAAAAGTCAATGCCATGACATAGGGAAAATTGCAATTTACCGCTACAAATCTATCCAAAGGGTTAATTAACAATAATAAATTAATTATTTATAATAAAAAGAGCGGATTATTTTCGCTCTTTTTATTGTTATTAAATTTATAAAATTAAAGACCTTTTAATAATTCCCTAACTTGTTTTATTCTATTCTCCAAATTACCCGAAATGGTGTGATAATGTAATTGGCGGTTTTCTAATTCTTTAATAATCGTTTGTCGCATTTGTTCACGCCCATTGGGTAAATCTCTCATGCCATCATCTATCCATGTAATGCCAATTTCATCGGTTACTAAAATTAAATCATATTGATTATTTAAATGCTTTAAAATAATATCAGGCGTTTTATTAAAATAATACTGACTATAAATATGCAGTAGCAATAATGACGCATCTATAAAACAATAGCGATGGGCGGTAGCAACCGCACGCTTTTCGCTGTCCATTTGCCCTTGTGCGATGGGTGTTAAATCATCAAAAGTGCAGACATAACCTGTTGGCTTTTGTTCTAGATAAGTCCGCAGGTATTCGGGCGTGTAAGTGGTGTGGTATTTGTCCGCTAGGGCGTGGGCGAGCGTGGATTTGCCAGTGCATTCGGCACCGATAAGCAGGATTTTTTTGACGGTCATTTGGATAAATAGAGTGTGATTAACAAAAGCACCATTATAGCGTGCCATTTGCTTTTTGGCGAATATTTTTATAAAATGGCGGTTTTATTTGTAATGATACCGCCATGACACACACCGCCTTTACGCACGATGAGTACCACGCCCAATTATCCGCCAAGATTGACCGCATTGACACCCAATTCACCCCCTTTAATCCGCCTGCCCTAGAAGTCTATGAATCGCCGATGAGTCATTTTCGCCAGCGTGCCGAATTTAGAATTTGGCATACCGAGCGAGACGGGGCGGACGATATGTTTTATGCGATGTTTGAGCGAGACGGTAAATCAAAAAAGGTGATTGAGATTAACGATTTTGCCATTGCCAGTCGTGCTATTAACGAGCTAATGCCTGTTTTATTAAATGAATTAAAACAACATAGTCTATTAAAAGATAAATTATTTCAAATTGATTTTTTAAATACCTTGCATGGGCAAATGCTCGTTACGCTCATTTATCATAAAAAGTTAGATGAAAACTGGCAAGCATTGGCAAATTCATTGGCGGATAAATTAAATATCAAACTCATTGGGCGAAGTCGTGGACAAAAGTTGGTATTAAGCGATGATTTTGTCATTGAAAAAATGAGTGTGGATATTAAAGGACAACCCCAAGATTTTTATTATCAACAAATAGAAGGCGGATTTAGCCAGCCCAATGCTCATGTATGTCGTCATATGCTAAACTTTGCCTGTGATGTGGCGGATAATATTAGCCAACATGATAAAAATGATTTGTTGGAATTATATTGTGGTAATGGTAATTTTACTTTGCCGTTATCTAGATATTTTAATAAAGTTCTAGCAACCGAAATGGCAAAATCATCGGTCAATTCTGCCAAATGGGCGATTGATTATAATAATATCTCTAATATCGCGATTGCTCGCCTATCCGCCCAAGAATTTAGCCAAGCCCATAATGGTGAGCGTGAATTTAGACGACTTGCCGAGAGTGATATTGATATTAAATCTTATGACTTTAATACCGTTTTTGTCGACCCGCCACGAGCAGGGATTGATGATGAAACCTTAAAGATTTTGGCAACTTTTGATAATATCATTTATATCTCGTGCAATCCTGATACTTTATTTGAAAACTTACAATGTTTAAATCATACCCACGAAATAAAACGCTTTGCCTTATTTGACCAATTTCCCTATACCCATCATATTGAAAGTGGGGTTTGGCTTAGTAAAAAATAAAGCTCAAAAAGTATAAAAGCGGATAAAGATTTTATCCGCTTTTTATGATGTTACTCAATCACAAGACCGGGCAAATTATTCACGATATTTATACTCTCAATACTTACCGTTATGACACGCAGTAATAATTCTAAGGGATAGCGAGCATTATTCATCGTCTCTATTGCCCAATCATTGGCATTATTGGTGATACCACTGTTTTTATCGGTTTTAATGGACTGGCGTTCCATTACCCATTCTATTGCCGATTTGCCATTGACGATATAATCATAGGCTTGTAATGGAATATTACTTACAGTAAAATTATCATTATAAATAATCACTGTTTTATCGTCTTCATTTTTGCCTGTATCAGTATTTTTACGCTTGCCAAATTTCATTTTGCTCACATAAAAATCATCGTCTTTACCACCAATAATTTTATCATTGTGAATACTAATACCACCATCTAATTTTACACCGTCATACATTGCTACGCTTTCATAATTTAGATGTAAATTTGCCAACTCTTTTCCCGCTTGTCTAAAAGCCAAAAAGTCATCTACCGATTTGACTCGTGGAATGCGTGGTAATTGTTTGGATAAATTATCGGCATAGCGTTCACGGTAATCGGTGCTATGGAGTAATCCATAAATATAATAAAAGATACATTCTTTACTAATTTCTGCACCATTATAAAATTCTTTAAAATGAGCTAAGGCTTCATCACTAATGGCGGATTTTTGAGTATAATTACCATCGTTATTGGATTCATAGATATAAAGCGGTAATAAAATACCACCACCGTCTGCTTGGTTTTCCATTATTTTATCTGAGATAATAGACAAAAAACCTTCCTTTTTCCATCTGTGTTTTATAAAAATTATAAGATTATTGTGTTTTTCAGTTGGAAGAATTTTAGGTAAATTGGATCGCATTTCATTGAGCATTTTATCAAAATAAATTTTTTGTTTAAAAAGGTCTGTATAAAATACTTCTGATCTTTTTGCTATCAAAGGTTGCTTTTCTGTCTTTTGATAGATGATTTTTTAAGGCTCTGCTCCAACTGATTTTTTGTGGATTTAAATCAATAAAATTTGACACATCAATCGTTTTATCTGATTTTTGATATTTTTCTAGTTCAGAATTGTAAAAATCTATCATTGATTTAATGTTGATATGTAATTGTGTTTGTGAGCAGTTGCACACCCAAATATCCCTATTTGTTACAACACCTGATGATGATAATGAGAATATACCAGTGTCATTGTGGACTGATATATATCTTTCAAAATTGCTATTCTCATTACGCTGATTTATCCAATCTTGATAAGTATTTGGGATAATATTTTCCCATTTGATATTCTTTATTGAACCAAGATTTTCAATAATCTCTAACTTTTCTTTGCGATTTAAGTAATCTCCAATATCATAATAATTAATTTTCCCTTGATTTTTTGAATTTGGATTTTTAACCAATATAGAAATAGCAACACCTGTTATGATATTAAAAATATTTTGCCCTTCTTTTTTGGCAATATCTCCTGTTTTTGCACGAATATCGCCACGCAAATTAAAAACATATAATGAGCTAAATTCATTGGATAAACATTGTCTTAATCCATCGGCAGATTTGGAGTCAATAAATCCAGAATTGGTAATAAATCCAATAATTCCTTTTTCACTAATTCTATCACTTGCCCAGCGAATAGCACGAGTGTACGGGTCGTACATATTTCTTTTTAATCCAGAGCTTGATAAGTTAACATAAGTTTTTTCAATACGACTATCTAATACTGGATATTTCATATTTTCAATACTATCATTGGCACTTTTTTTACCAACAGAATAAGGCGGATTTCCCATAATCACGGTAATATCCAGTTCTTTTTGTCGTTTTTGGCGTTCGCTGTTATTGCTATGACTGACCAAATCATTTTCATACATGGCAAAAGTATCCGCCAGACAAATGCCTGTAAAAGGTTTATAATCATCAATAATTAAGCTGTGATACACGCTTTCTATATTGATGGCGGCAATATAATAAGCCAATAAAAGCATTTCGTTGGCGTGGATTTCTTGATATTTCTGTGGCAGTTGATTGGTGGGGATAATGCCACTTTGTAGCAGTCTTGTGATAAAAGTCCCTGTGCCTGTAAATGGGTCAATGATTTGTACGCCTTTATTGGATAAACTTGAATTAAACTCGGTCTGTAAAATATGCTCTACTGAATGAATGATAAAATCTACCACTTCTATGGGTGTATAGACAATGCCCATTTTTTCGGCAAGTTTTGGAAAAGCGGTACGAAAGAAATTATCATAAAGTTCTTTAATGATTCTTTGGCGGTGGGCAGGTTCTTTAATGCCACTGACACGAATGGCAATCGCATCATAAAATTCATTTAATTCTTTGGTTTCTTTATCCGAAATATTGGTCAGTGCCAATGCGTCTATCACTTTATCTAAGGCAATGGACATTGGGTTGAATTTGGCAAATTCACTCTCAGAAAATAACGCATCAAATATAGGCTTGGTGATTAAATGCTGTGATAGCATTTCTATGGCTTCATTATCGGTGGTGGTGTTATTTAAATCTTGGCGTAATTGATTAGCAAATTTATTAAAGGCATTGATTTGAATATGATTGTTGTCATTTTCTAATATGGCTTTAATGCGGTCGGTATGAGTGTTTGCAATTTTGGCAACATTTTCTGCCCATTCTTGCCAGTGCATACGATTACCACATTTTTTGACGATTTTGGCGACTAAGGCTCGCTCAATGTCGCTGATATTAAAATCCAATTCGCCTTGTACGGGTGGTTTTTCGTCTTTACCCCCAATGGTTTTTGAGCCACGCCCTGTCTTTTTGGTGGATTTTTTGGTTCTGGGTTTGATGTTGTTGCTAATGTCGATGATTTCAATTTTGTCCGTACTTGCCCCAAATTCTAACTTGTTGAGCATGGCATCAAATCTGTCATCATGCGAACGCAAGGCGTTTAATACCTGCCAGACGACTTTGTAATTTTCGTTGTTATCAAGGGCGGTTTCTGGTTCTACACCTGCAGGAATGACGATGGGTAAAATGACATAGCCCCGTTTTTTGCCGTCTGCTTTTCGCATGACACGCCCAACCGATTGCACCACGTCAATTTGAGAATTGCGAGCGGTCAAAAACAGCACAGCATCCAGAGCAGGCACGTCCACCCCTTCGGACAGACAACGCACATTGGATAGGATACGGCAGGTGTTGTCGGGCGTTTGGGCTTTTAGCCAGTTGATTTTGGTAAGTTTTTCGCTGGCATTCATAGAGCCGTCTATGTGTTCAGCTTCACAGATGAGTTTTAGGGATTGGTCTGGGTTGTCTTTGTCTTTTAGGTTGGCAATCTCTTGTGCTTGATAGGCGGATACGACATTGCCAAACATTTCGCTGATGGCTTTTGAGCTGACTTTATGTTTGTTGCCCCTGTATTCTTTTTCAATCACTTGACAAAAGGCAACGGCTCGTTTCATTGGCAAATTGTCATCGGACAAATCATTTTCTACACCATATTTGGATAGGGCTTTCCAGCAACCAATAATTTTGGCAGCGTCATCTACCTTGTATTCGTTGCCACTGTCGTTAAGCAGTTTTTCTAATTGGCGATTGATATGGCTTTCGGATACCGCCAGTACCAACACTTTATAATCCACCAATAAATCCTGATGAACGGCACTGCTAAAACTGATGGTATAAAAGGTCTCGCCATAATGCTCGGCATTATCCATAGAATAAAGCGTCTCCACGCCTTCGGTCTTTTTGGCACTATCGCTATACACTCTGGGTGTGGCGGTCATGTATAGGCGTTTTTTGGTTTGGATAAAATCATTATGATGAATGCGGACAAATTGGCTTTCGGCTTCGCCTTCAAAAGTTGCCCCTGTGGTGCGGTGGGCTTCATCACAAATCACAAGGTCAAATTCGCCCATGCCCAATTTCTGGGCTTGACTGATAACGTCAATGGAATGATAAGTGCTAAAAATCACGGTCATGACCGTATCTTTGTCGGTGTCAGTACGATTGCCAAACGCCTTGCTAAGGGCGTGGGCGTTGGTGGTGGCTGGGTATTGTAGTTCGTGAATTTGGGTTTTGAGAATGTCATCGCTGGTTTGTTTGCCAACGTCATTGTCCGAACAGACGGCATAGGCATGAATGGGTATGTCGGACTGTTGTGTCCATTCGGTCAAGGATTGCGATAATAAAGCCAAACTCGGCACTAAAAATAATACCGTCTTGCCAACGCCTGCTTGTTGCTCGGCAATTTTTAGAGAAGTAAAGGTTTTGCCTGTACCACACGCCATGATAAGTTTGCCACGATTGGCGGTTGAAAAACCTTTGGCGACAGCATTTTTTGCTTCTAGCTGGTGGGGGCGAAGTGATTTTTTGGGGTGCAGTATAGGGGTGTGATTGGGGGTGTATTTTGACCAGTCAATGATACTATTTTCAAGGTCGCTACGACTGATGATATTGACGGGGATTTGTTGATTTTCAAGGGAATTTTGGGCGTTTGCTGTCCAATGGTCAGTTGTGGTGATGATAAGGCGGTGGCTAAAATCTGTCTTGCCAGATGCGGTAAAAAAGCTGTCAATGTCAGATTTGGCAATGTGATAATCGGCAGAATAATTTTTGCATTGTATGGCGGTGAATGTGTCGTCCTTGCCAATGGCGACAAGGTCTATGCCTGTATCAGTTTTGGGGAAATCGGGTTTATGCTGGTTTACCCATTCGGTAAAGGGAAGTACGGTATCATAAAGGGTTTTGTAATGATTTTCGGTGCTAAGATAATCAATGCACAAGCGTTCAAAATAGGTGCCTTTTTCACGCTGAGTGTGAGAAAGTGTTTGATATTGCTCTAAAATGTCCGATAATGTGGTTGGTTGGTTGGTTGGTTGGTTGGTTGGTTGGTTGGTTGGTTGGTTGGTTGGTTGGTTGGTTGGTTGGTTGGTCATTTTGTAGTCCTACTGTATATATGTCAAGAAAATTTTTTATTTTAACAGATTTTTGGTGATAAAAGAAAGGGGGGTTGCGATTGATAAAAATGCCAATAAATTGGTAAAACTTAATGCAAAAATTTTAAAAATATGGCAAAATAGCCTGTTTTAAAAGAATTAAATCATCATCATGAAAGAATCCCTACGCCACCGCCTAGACCAAATGGCGGACAGATTTGAAGAAGTTACCGCCTTGTTGTCCGACCCTGATACCATTTCCGACAGCAAAAAATTCCGTGCCTTGTCGGTTGAGCATAGCGATTTGTCCGAGCTTGTGGACGTTTGGGGGAAGTTTTGCCAAGCCGAAGAAGATTTGGCGACCGCCAACGAAATGCTTGGCAACCCTGACATGAAAGAGCTGGCACAAGATGAGATTGAGACAGCAAAATCCAAAATTGACGAATTAACCGAAATTCTCAACGTCATGATGCTCCCCAAAGACCCCAACGACAAGGCGACCGCCTTTTTGGAAATCCGAGCAGGGACAGGAGGCGATGAAGCGGCGATATTTAGTGGCGATTTGTTCCGTATGTACCAAAAATACGCCCAATCCCAAGGCTGGCAAGTGGAAGTCCTATCCGCCAACGAAGGCGAGCATGGGGGCTACAAAGAAATCATCACCCGAGTGTCGGGCGTGGGCGTGTATGGGCGACTCAAATTTGAAAGTGGGGCTCATCGGGTGCAACGTGTGCCAGCCACCGAAAGCCAAGGGCGTGTACATACGTCCGCTTGTACGGTTGCGATTATGCCTGAGATTGAGCTTGATGACACGGTTGAGATTAACCCTGCCGACTTACGCATTGATACCTATCGGTCAAGCGGGGCGGGCGGTCAGCACGTCAATACCACCGATTCTGCCGTGCGAATCACGCACATTCCCACAGGCGTGGTTGCCGAGTGCCAACAAGAACGCTCACAGCATGCTAACAAAGACAAGGCGATGAAAATGCTTGTTGCCAAAATCCAACAAGCCAAAGTCCAAGCCCAGCTTGATGCCACAAGCGACATGAGACGAAATTTGGTTGGCTCAGGCGACCGCTCCGAGCGTATCCGCACCTATAATTTCCCACAAGGGCGAATGACCGACCACCGTATCAATCTAACGCTTTATAAGCTGGACGCTATCATGGAAGGCGATTTGGGCGAATTGCTTGATGCACTCTTGCGTGAACACCAAGCCGATTTAATGGCGAGTGTGGGGGCGGAATAAATTAGGAGATAATTATGGCAAAATTTTTAAACACCAGTGGTACGACTTATCATTTAGAAGAATTGATTAAAAAGGCAACCGATAGATTGGTGTTAATTAGCCCTTATTTGCAATTTAATGAGCGTATTAAAGAATTGCTAGAAGATAAAAACCGCCTAAAAATTGACATTCGCATTGTTTATGGTAAAAGTGAATTATCGCCACAAGAGATAAATTGGCTCAAAGAATTGACTTTTGTTAGAACAAGTTTTTGTAAAAACTTACACGCCAAATGTTATTTAAATGAACATGAATGTATTATTACCAGTCTAAATTTATATGAATTTAGCCAAGTCAATAATAATGAAATGGGTGTATTGATTGATAAAAATAATGACAGTCAATTATATGTTGATACTTATGAAGAAGTTTTGCGTATTATTCGCATTAGTGAAGAAGTAAGATTATCAGCCGATACCGAAAAACCGACAATAAACCAAGAGCAACCAAAAACAGAAAACACCAAGCTCAGAAATTATGATAAAGTTACCACTGCTAAATTGGCAGAAAAATTTGGCATTGATAACAATGAATTTACCAAAATGCTTGCCGAAAATGGCTATATTGAATTAAAAGGCAAAAATGTCTTTTTAACAGATAAAGGGCGTGAAGTTGGCGGTGAAGTAAGAAAGGGGCAATATGGCTATTTTGTTGTTTGGTCGGTAGATTTGGATATTTCTTTTGAAGATGAAAAACAAAGTTTTGCTGATAAATTAAGAAGTTTATTTAGATAAGGGATAAAACCATGAGATTATTATTTGTTGCCACTTTGGCTTTATCTTTAATAGGCTGTGTTCATTCATCTCATAATGAAAATATTCAAGAAACCCAAAAATCCGTCCCAAAAAAGATAATTGAATTTCAATCCAAAAACGCAAGCCCTGCCGAGATTACCGAATGCCAAAAACAAGGCGGAAAAGTGCAAAAAGTGGGTATGCTACAATTTGATAAATGTATCATCACTTATCCTGACGCAGGCAAAACGTGTACCAAGGGCGATGACTGCCAAAGTGGGGCGTGCGAACCTAAATCTGACAATGCCCAAAACATAAATACCCCAATCACAGGCGTATGTAAAGCAAATAATAATCCATTTGGCTGTCGCAGTTTTATCCATGACGGACAAGCACAGACCCTTTGTGTGGATTGATAAATGATTTTTATTAAATTGGCATATTGCTTATTTAATAAATTTTAAACCAAACATTTTATTTGTTTCTGGTTTAAAAGATATGCTACAAAAGAAAACCGTTTGTGGTGAGCTTGTCAAACCATGACGGTTTTCCGCTACCCTTCGATAAACTCAGGGCGAACGGAAAACCTAGTTCAGCATACTTTTTTGAACCACTACCTTTATTTAACTTAACCAAACCCTAACCAAAACTGGAACGCCCATGACCGACCAAACCAAAACCGAATTGACCGACACCAACGAACTTATTCGCCAACGTCTTGAAAAGCTAGATGTATTAAAACAAAAGGCAAGTGAGCAAGGCAAAACCGCTTATCCTAACACCTTTAAGCCGACCGATTATTGTGCCGATTTGCAAGACAAATTTGCCGATGTGGATAAAGCAACCCTAGAAGCCGATGCCGAAGCAGGCAATAAGACTTATGCCAAAGTGGCAGGACGTGTCATGCTAAACCGTGGCTCGTTTATCGTGATTAGCGACATGACAGGGCGGATTCAGCTCTATGTGGACAGAAAAGGGCTACCTACCGAGACCTTGGAGTTGATTAAATCCTTAGATTTGGGCGATATTGTTGGGGCGAGCGGTTATATTGGGCGTTCGGGCAAGGGTGATTTGTACATTCACCTAGAAGACTTTGAGCTTTTGACCAAGTCGTTACGTCCCTTGCCTGATAAGTTCCACGGCTTAACCGACACCGAAGTCAAATACCGCCAAAGATACCTTGATTTAATGGTCAACGAAGACACCCGCAAAACCTTTGAAATCCGTGCCAAAGTCGTCTCTGGCATTCGTGCGTTTTTGGTGGGCGAGCGTTTTATGGAAGTAGAAACGCCGATGATGCACGTCATCCCTGGTGGTGCGTCTGCTCGTCCATTTGTAACGCACCACAACGCCCTTGACATGGAGCTGTTTTTGCGTATCGCCCCTGAGCTGTACCTAAAACGCCTTGTTGTCGGTGGGTTTGACCGTGTGTTTGAGATTAACCGTAACTTTCGTAACGAAGGCGTATCCACTCGCCACAACCCTGAATTTACGATGATTGAGTTCTATCAAGCCTATGCCGATTATAAGGATTTGATGAGTCTAACCGAGCGTATGCTTGAAACATTGGCGACCGATATTTTGGGTACGACCGATGTACCGTATGGCGATGAAGTATTTAGTTTTAAAGGTCCATTTAAGAAAATCACGATGTTTGATGCGATTTTGGAGCATAATCCGACCTTTACCGCCGACAATGTCAATGACCGTGAATTTTTGGCAATTTTTGTCAAAAATGAGTTAAAAGAAGAAGTTAAACCGTCTTTTGGTTTGGGTAAATTGCAGACGATTGTCTTTGAAGAGACGGTAGAAACCAAACTTCGCCAACCGACTTTTATCACCGAATACCCTGCCGAAACGTCGCCACTGGCTCGCCGTAACGATGACAATCCGCACGTTACCGACCGTTTTGAGATGTTTATCGGTGGGCGTGAGCTTGCCAATGGGTTTAGCGAGCTTAATGACCCCATTGACCAAGCCGAGCGTTTCCGCCAGCAGGTTGCCGAAAAAGACGCAGGCGATGACGAAGCGATGCACTATGATGCCGACTTTATTGAGGCGTTGGAATACGGCTTACCGCCCACCGCAGGGCAGGGCATTGGCATTGACCGCCTTGTCATGCTCTTTGCCAACGCTCCAAGCATTCGTGATGTGATTTTGTTCCCGCACATGAGACATAAGGGCTAAGAGTATGGAAGAGATCTCCCGCCTACTGCTCGCTCCACTGCGTTTTGTGGTGTGGGTGGTGTGGGAGCTGTTCTTTCGTGAAGTGCTGGGGTGGTTTTGGGATAAATGTTATCGTAATTTTCCCAAAACCACCATTTTTGTTTGTGGGTTGTTGTTGGTGCTTGCGGGTTATGGAATTGTGACATTGTTAAATAAAACCTAATAGCAAACCTTGGCGACCATCACATCGGTATTTTTTAATGCCGATTTTTTATGGCTGGAATATACAAGGGTAAAAATTTTGGGATGAAAATCATATTAACACCGCCCAAATTTGTGTTAAAATTGTCCGTTATTAACAAAAATCAAAGGAAAACTCATGTTTCATTTTACTCATGCACAATCCCCATTAAAAGATGCCATTACCGCCGCTTATCGCTTGGATGAAGCGGTGGCGGTACGAAATTTGGCAAGCACGCTTGACTTTACCCAAGCCCAAAAAGACAGCATTCATTCACTGGCTCGCTCGCTCATCACCCAAGTGCGTGCCGACCGCTCCAAGTCATCGGGCGTGGATGCTCTCATGCATGAGTTTTCGTTGTCTAGCGAAGAAGGTATTGCCCTGATGTGTCTTGCCGAAGCCCTGCTACGCATCCCTGATAACGCCACCAGAGATAAGCTCATTCGTGATAAGCTTGCCGACGGGGATTGGCGACGTCATGTCGGTAACAGCCCGTCCATGTTTGTCAATGCTGCCGCTTGGGGGCTTGTTTTGACAGGCAAGCTGACCGCCGATGTGTCGGACGACTCGATGGGTTCGGCTTTGACTCGTGTGCTACAAAAAGGCGGAGAGCCCTTTATTCGTGGTGGC
This sequence comes from Moraxella sp. K127, assembly GCF_015223095.1. Lineage (NCBI taxonomy): Bacteria > Pseudomonadati > Pseudomonadota > Gammaproteobacteria > Moraxellales > Moraxellaceae > Moraxella > Moraxella sp. K127. The sequence continues at coordinate 13,272 of NZ_JADFBZ010000057.1, forward strand.
GTGAACTATGCCATGAAACTCCTTGGCAAGCAGTTTGTGACAGGGCAGACGATAGAAGAAGCCCTTGGCAATGGCAAAGAGCGTGAACGTTTGGGCTATCGTTTTAGCTTTGATATGCTTGGTGAAGCTGCCATGACGCAGGCGGACGCTGACCGTTATTTTAATGATTATGTCAGTGCCATTCATGCCATCGGCAAAGATGCCAAAGGGCGTGGGGTTTATGATGGCAATGGCATATCAGTTAAGCTGTCCGCCATTCATCCCAGATATTTTCGCTCACAGCACGCTCGTGTGATGAGTGAGCTATTGCCCAAATTAAAGGCATTATTTTTACTTGCCAAAGAGTATGACATCGGGCTAAACATCGATGCCGAAGAAGCTCATCGCTTGGAGCTGTCGCTTGAACTCATGGAAGCCTTGGTGTCCGACCCTGATTTGGCGGGTTTTCGTGGCATTGGCTTTGTGGTGCAAGCCTACCAAAAACGCTGTCCTTTTGTCATTGATTATCTCATTGACTTAGCTCGCCGTAACGGACAAAAACTCATGATTCGCCTTGTCAAAGGGGCGTATTGGGACAGCGAGATTAAATGGGCTCAGGTGGACGGCATGGACGGTTACCCTGTCTATACCCGCAAAGTCCACACAGACGTGTCTTATTTGGCGTGTGCCAAAAAACTGCTGTCCGCCCAAGATGCCATTTTCCCCCAATTTGCCACGCACAACGCCCAAACGCTGGCAACCATCTATGAGATGGGTAAGGAGCTTGATTTTGAATTTCAATGCTTGCATGGCATGGGCGAGACATTGTATGACCAAGTAGTCGGCGACAAACTCGGTCGCCGTGTGCGAATCTATGCCCCCGTGGGCACACACAAGACCCTGCTTGCCTATCTGGTACGTCGCCTTTTGGAAAATGGGGCGAACTCATCGTTTGTCAATCGTATCGTGGACGAAAAGGTGAGCATTGATGAGCTGGTCATCTCGCCTCTAGATGAGATTGACATGGGTAACATCACGCCAAACCCACTCACGCCAAACCCACGCCACATCTATGGCGAACGCAAAAACTCATGGGGCATGGATTTGTCCAATGAGCATGTCCTAGCTCAGCTCCAAGACGACATGGAGATGGCGAGCGGTATTGACTTTAACGTTAGCTCCTTGACTTATCATGATGTCGTCCATACGCCTGCCTTTGCCGTGCGAAATCCTGCCAATCACACCGATGTGGTCGGACAGGTAGCCTTTATTGACCCAAATGTTGTGTCAGATGTGATTGGGGTTGCCATCAATGCCCAACGCTCATGGCAAAACGTCTCGCCAAAACAGCGTGCTGACATGATACGAACCTTTGCTGACTTGATGGAAGAGCCCAGACGTATGGCGCTACTTATGATGGTGGCGGTGCGTGAAGCGGGCAAGACCCTGCTCAACGCCATTGCCGAAGTGCGTGAAGCGGTGGATTTTTGCCGTTATTATGCCGATGAATGCGAACGGCTAAACCTAAGCACGCCACTAGGCACGGTGGTGGCGATTAGCCCGTGGAACTTCCCCCTAGCGATTTTTGTTGGCGAAGTGGTCTCTGCCTTGTGTGCGGGCAACACAGTCGTTGCCAAACCTGCCGAACAGACATCCATCATCGCCCACTTGGCGGTCTCATGGCTACATGAAGTGGGCATTCCCGCCAATGTCTTGCAACTGGTGCTGGGTGCTGGGGATGTGGGTGGTGCTTTGACGGCGGACGAGCGTATTGATGGCGTGATTTTTACAGGTTCAACAGACGTCGCCAAACGCATTAATACCCTGCTTGCCAAACGCTCTGACAATCCCGTACTCATTGCTGAGACAGGGGGTATGAACGCCATGATTGTGGATTCTACCGCTCTACCTGAGCAAGTCTGTGCCGATGTATTGGCATCTGCCTTTGACTCGGCAGGTCAGCGTTGCTCTGCCTTGCGTATCTTATGTATCCAAGAAGACATTGCTGAGCCTATGATTGAGATGATAAAGGGGGCGATGGATGAGCTTGTTGTATCCGACCCACGCCTGCTTAGTACGGACGTGGGGCCTGTGATTGACAGCGAAGCCCAAGCGAACTTACTAGACCACATCAACACCTTAAAACAAACCAACGACTACCATGAAGTGCGTGTCACAGATGGCGAAGAAGGCACTTTTGTCGCTCCGATTTTGTTTGAGCTAAAAGACCTATCACAGCTTAAAAAGGAAGTCTTTGGACCTGTACTGCACGTTGTCCGCTACCAAGCTCATGAGCTTGATGACGTGATAGACAGCATTAACAAAAAAGGCTATGCCCTAACGCATGGCGTGCACAGTCGTATCGATGGCACGATAGAGCACATCACCAGTCGCATACAGGCAGGCAACGTCTATATCAACCGCAACATCGTCGGAGCGGTGGTGGGCGTACAACCCTTTGGCGGTCACGGTCTGTCAGGCACAGGGCCTAAGGCAGGCGGGTGCTTTTATCTGCAACGCCTAAGCCGTCTGGACAGATGGGACATACCGACCCTTGATAAGTCTGCCACGACTTATGAGAACATTGTGGCTCGTGTCATGGACGTTGCTCAGTCGGTGGGTGTCAATCTAGACGGCACCATCAAACACGCTTATCAAACGGCACTCAACCACGCCCAGACCACCCTACAAGGGCCAACAGGCGAGACCAATACCCTATCATGGCGCGCCCCGCACTCGGTTGCTTTGACAAATGGTGCATTGGATAAGGCGTTGGCATCTCTTGTTGTGCTTGCCCTAAATGGTACTAAGGCACACATCACACCAGAGCATGAGCTTGCCTCTTATGCTAATGAGCTGTCAGGGGTGTTAGAGGTGATGGAGCAAGAAAATGTGGATAAAAACACCATCATCGTGGCGTTGTCCGAGTTAGCTGTTCATGAAAAAGTGCGATTGTCGGAGCTTGATGGGGCGATTCGCCGTGTGATTGATGCCACAGACAACTTTGATATGGCACGCCTTTATCATGAGATTAGCCAAAGCTACAACACCACAGCAGCAGGAGGTAATGCCAGTCTGATGGCAAGTGCTTGATGGGCATTCAAATGGCTTTTGAATAAAATCAACTTTTGAAAAATCAACCGTGGTTAAAACGTGTGGTCAGCCATAAGTAAAGCCAAAATCGGTATTCTAAATAGACAAAATGCGGTATAATGGCATAAATTTATACCGCTTTGCCCATCTGTCATGTCCGAATACCAAGTTTTAGCACGCAAATACCGCCCCAAAAATTTTAGCGAATTATTGGGACAAACTCACGTCTCCCAGGCCTTATCACACGCCATTGATGCAGGGCGATTGCACCATGCTTATCTGTTTACAGGTACTCGGGGTGTGGGTAAGACGACCATTGCACGGATTTTGGCAAAATGCCTAAATTGCCAAACAGGCATCACCAGCACTCCTTGCGGTGTGTGTGATACTTGTATCAGTGTTGATCATGGGCGGTTTATTGACCTAATTGAGATTGACGCTGCCTCTCGCACCAAAGTAGAAGACACTCGGGACTTGCTAGAAAATGTCCCCTACGCCCCCACCCAAGGGCGGTACAAGGTGTATCTCATTGACGAAGTGCATATGCTCTCCACGCATTCGTTTAATGCCCTGTTAAAAACGCTCGAAGAACCGCCTGAGCACGTCAAATTTATCCTAGCGACCACTGACCCACAAAAGCTCCCCATTACCATTGTCTCTCGCTGTTTGCAATTTGTGCTTCGTCCGATGTCGCAAGCGTTGCTCCACGCCCACTTAGCCAAAATCCTGCACGCTGAGAACATCGCCCACGATGATACCGCCCTGTGGCAACTGGCTCAGTCCGCCAAAGGCTCAGTGCGTGATGCCCTATCCTTGACCGACCAAGCCATTGCGTTTGGTGGCGGGCAGGTGGGGGCGGATACCGTCATGGAGATGCTCGGGCTTGTGGATAGCCTTGATGTGCTGGATTTGGTGCGTGATATTTATCACGATGACCGCTCGGGCGTGGCTCGCCACATCGCCAGAATGCGTGAGCAAATGGTGGACGCTACCGCCTTGCTTGACCGCCTTGTGGACAGCTTTCATGCGATGGCACTCGTGCAGATTTTGCCCGATATGCCCCTTGATATGAACGATGAGCAAAAACAGGCGTTTTATGAGCTTGCTCGCACCTTGCCTGCCGATGTCATACAGCTTTATTATGAGATTAGTGTTAAGGCACGAGACAGCGTTCGCCTTGCCAGTACGCCCATGCAGGCGTTGGAAATGGGGATTTTGCGACTGCTTGCGTTTCGTCCGCTTGCCACTCATGAAGTGATTTATCAAGAACCCAAACCAATTTTAAATCAAGAAATAGATAATCCTATCAATCAAAATTTAAATAATGAAAGTTTAAATAATGAAAGTTTAAATAATGAAAGTT
>NZ_JADFBZ010000058.1:0-17561 GCF_015223095.1 Moraxella sp. K127
ATAATTATCCCTTTTTACTATGATGATATCAGAGCTTTTTCAGAAGGCTTGGCAGGTGTCAAACAAAATGGCAAATGGGGTTATATTGACAAAACAGGCAAGGTAGTTATTCCCATTCAATACAATGATATTAGAAATTTTTCGGAAGGATTGGCAGGCGTTGAGCAGGATGGTAAATGGGGTTTTATAGAAAAAACAGGTAAAGTGGCGATTTCCTTTCAATATGATTATGCTGAGAGATTTTCAGATGGCTTGGCAGGAGTAGAACAAAATGGCAAAAACGGCTTTGTTGATAAAACAGGGAAAGTTGTCATTCCTATCCAATATGATTATGCCGAGAAGTTTTTGGATGGTTTGGCAAAAGTAAAACAAAATGGTAAATATGGTTTTGTAGATAAAGCAGGCAAAGCTGTTATTCCCATTCAATACAACCATGTTTGGGATTTTGTAATGGATAAAGCCATTGTTGAATTAAATGGTGAAACCTTTTATATCGACAAAACAGGCAAACGCATTGATTAAAACAAAAGTGCCAAATGGACATTTTGATTTTTACAGCTAACAAATTTGAATTTTATTAGGGCGTGTTGAATATTTTATTTACAATGAAAAATGAGAAAAATCGCACGTTTTTTAAGGAAAAAACGCAGGTTGATAGTCGTTCTACACTCAATAAACTTTAAAATTGCTACAAACGCAATGATGCTTGGATGTAGGGGCGTGCTGTGCACGCCTTACACGGTACTGTCATCAAAGGGTGTACTCAGCACACCCCTACAAACCCGTGGTAAATATCAAGTTGGCTGGGTGTATCAGACAAGTTTTTATTATGAAAAACAATCCGACCACTTAATTATGTAAAATTTTAAGATTTTCACTTAATTTTTTAAATTAAGTGGTTGGATAGCCATTTTTCATGCAAAAATTGATTGAAATTGTCAATTTTTCATCTTATTTTATAAAAATGTTATCAATGGTAGGCACGCCCTAGCTGTATATCTAAATTGTAAATAGTGTTATAAAGGTTTAACACGCCCTGCTTGTTATAAAGTTGAGAATGGGGTTGTCAATTTAAATGTATTATTGTACAAAAGCAGGCACGCCAAACCATCAAGATTTTAACCCCATCGCATAGGTGGCAACCATCGGTTTGACAAAGGGGATTTTGTCAAAGGCAATCAGTCCGACATTACGAGCCACTTTCATGACAGGATTGGCACTGGTAAAACTACCAACAACAGTGTCGCAGAATTTAATCACTCGCTTTTGGTCGGTTTGGCGGGATTGTTCATAGCCTAGCAGGCGTGCTTGGTTGCCAAAGTCGGGGGTGGTCATGCCAAATTTACCGCTTTGGGCGTTTTGTAGGTTCTCGCCCAAAAGTTTGGCAAGAGCGTAAGCATCTCGTAAGCACAGGTTGAAGCCTTGACCTGCCACAGGGTGTAGTGTGTGAGCGGCATTACCCATGAGGACACAGCGACCGACGACCTGCCGATGAGCCAGTACTTTGGTCAAAGGGTATGCCCCACGTCTGCCTGCTTGTACAAACTGCCCTGCATCCGTGCCAAACACTTGTTGTAGTGTCGCCAAAAAGTGGGCGTCATCATGCAAGTAGGCGTGTTCATCGCCTTTTGGGCAGATAAAGACGACCGAACGGCGATATTTGCCATCTGTGCTGTCGGGTAGCGGTAGCACCGCCAACGGTCCGGCAGGGCTGAATTTTTCAATGGCGACATGCTCATGTGGCGTGTCTGTCTCAACCACGCCAACGATACCCACTTGCCCATAATCATGACTGTCTGCTCCCACGCCGAGCATGTGGCGAGTAGGCGAGTGCTGACCATTGCACGCCACGACCAGTGGGGCAGATAGCTGAATGTTGCCGTTGCCCGTGCCGTCATCTTGGCTGATGGCGGTAACATGAGCCATGTCATCATCTTGGCTAATGGCGGTCACTTGGGTGTCATCATGCAGGCGTACATAGGGGCTTGCCTTGACCGCTTGGAGCAGTACCCGTCCTAGCCATGCGTTTTCCATGACAAAGCCAAAGCTCTCAACGTTCTCCGCTTGTTTATCCAGTGTCGCTCGCCCAAAGCTACCAAGCTCGCTAATTAGCACCTTATCAATACGGCAGGCGTGGCTGTCCAACTCATCCCACAGCCCAATCTCATGATAAATCTGCACGCTACGTCTAGACAAAGCGGTGTTGCGACTGTCTAGATAAGACTGGCGTTCACGGTCTTGGTCGGGGGCGATGGTCGGGTATTTGACCGTCTCCAACAGCGTGCTATAAATGCCGTGATGAGCCAAAAGCAGGGCAAAGGACAGTCCGACATGACCGCCACCGATGATGATGACGTGGTTATGCTCAGGTGTGGTGTCAGGGTGTGGGGCTGTCATGACTGTCTCGCTGGATAAATGGATGGTGTATTAGGGCGTGTTGAATGTTGATATTTGCAATGAAAAATGAGAAAAATCGCCCGTTTTTCAAGGAAAAAGTGAAGTTTGATAGTCGTTCTATCAAACGAGCTTTTGACGATGAAAAACAAGATTTAGCCATTTTTCATACAAAAATGGATTTAAAGTGTTAAATTATACCATATTCTACAAAAATGTTATCAATGTTCAACACGCCCTATGATAACAATTTCCCATTAAGTTAAAATTTTGTTATAATGGCTGACCATATTACCCACAACTTATTACCCTTTGGAGTTTATGATGAACATTCAAGCACTCATGCAACAAGCCCAAGCCATGCAAAAGCAGGTTGAGCAAAACGTCGAATCCGCCAAAAAAACCCTTGCCCAAAAAGAAGTCCAAGGCGAAGCAGGTAATGGACTGGTAAAAGTGACCATGACAGGTCGCCATGTGGTCAAACGCTTATCTATCGATCCAAGTTTGATGGGTGATGAGCCTGACATGATTGAAGATTTGGTGGCAGCTGCCATTAATGATGCGGTACGTCAAGCAGATGAGCTACATGAAGAGATTATGGCAGGGGCGACCACAGGCATGGGTCTGCCTAAGGGCATGCAAGGACTGTTTGGTTAATGCTCACCCCCAAATTTGACCAACTGGTCAAAGCCTTGCAAATCCTACCGTCTGTCGGACAAAAGTCTGCCCAACGCATGGCGATAGAACTACTGTCCAAAAAACGCCCCCAAGGCTTGGCACTTGCCTATGCCTTGGAGATTGCCATGAATGAGATTAAAGAATGTCAAATCTGCCATTCATTTAGCGATGATGACATCTGCTCCATTTGTGCCGATGCCCGCCGTGATGACAGTCAGCTGTGCGTGGTGGAGCGTGCTTCCGATGTGGTGGCGATTGAGCAAAGTGGGGCGTATCGTGGGCGGTATTTTGTGCTGGGCGGTCATCTGTCGCCCTTGGACGGTATCGGGGCGGATGATTTGCACATGGATGAGCTGGTGGCGTTGGTCAAAAAGTCCGCCATTAGCGAGCTGATTCTTGCCACGGGGGCGACGGTCGAAGGTCAGACCACCGCTTTTTTTATCCATGATGCCCTAAAAGCTCACGTGGATAACATTACTCGTCTCGCCCAAGGCATTCCCATGGGCGGAGAGCTGGGTTATGTTGATAGTCTAACCTTGCACCAAGCCTTACAAAATCGGGCGTTTTTATAACTAAATTTATCAGTTTGAGCCACTTTCGCTTTAAATAGCCAAAACGGTTGGGATTATCCAACCGTTTTTTGTTGCGTGGGTTGCTTGAAATACAAAGGACGATTATTTTATCAAATTATCTTGGTAAAAGTGTTATGGATAAAACACCCCAAACCCCTAAAACCGCTCTTGTGCATGCTCCATGATTTTATCACGCAGGGCATGGTTTAGGTATGCCATGGCTTGGGGGGTGGTGTGCCTGATGTGATTTAGGATTTGGGTGGTGGCAAGGGCGTGACTGTTAGGCAGGCGAGTGTAGTTATCGCTGGGCGTGATGACAAATTCATCATCGGACAAATCAACGCTTACCAGCTCCTTGGCGGTATTTTTGTGCAGAACATTGACGTTGCCTGACAGTAGGATGTTGCCAATCTCATCAGCGACCGCTTGGGCAATGTCACGCTCATCGGTGGTTTGGCTGTCTTTGGCGGTGTTGGTAAATTGCAAATGCAGGGCAAGGGGGAAGTCATCCCACACGATGACACTCGTGCCTGTGATTTTGATGTGGGTGGCAGGGCGTAAGCTGTCGGGACTGACCCCAAAAATCGCACACGCCTGTGCTGTGGTTACTTGGTCATTCATCTGCCCAAAAAAGTCGGTCAAGGGCTTTTGGGCTTTTAACTCATCGCTTAGGCGGTCATAATGAGCCAATAGCATGAGTGGCAAATCCTGCTCACAGATGAATTTGTCTATCTTGACATTATGCACCCGAAACGGCACATCATCAGTCAGTACTTCTTGTAAAATAAAACGGTCAGTCATGTTAATACGAGTGTTAAAAACGCATAATATAGCACACTATCGGCATTGTTGCATGGCTGTTGTGTAACTCTTTGTTTTTGGGCTGTTTTTGGGCATGGATGCTGGGATTATTTTGCTTTGCTTAACGCCACACACATATCCAGCAAGCGATTGGCATAGCCGACTTCGTTATCATACCATGCTAGGATTTTAAATTGACGACCTGCCTGCATAAGCTGAGAGCCGTCTATGATGAGCGAATGGGTGTCGCCGATAAAGTCAGATGAAACAAGCGGTTCATCAGTATAATCCATAATCCCACGCAGGCGGTGTTGGCTCGTGTGTTTGAGTAGTTCTCTGATGTCGTCAAGGGTAGGGTCTTTTTCAAAGATGACCGTGATGTCAATACAGGCAACGTTCACAGTCGGCACTCGAATAGAATGCCCGCTTAATTTGCCTTGTAAAAACGGCAACACCCGTACAGTGGCGTTAATGCTACTTGATGTGGTGGGAATGATGTTTTGCCCTGATGCTCTTGCTCGTCTTAGGTCTCGGTGGGCTTGGTCTAGCACTGTTTGGTCGGCGGTTACGGCATGAATCTCGGTCATCATCACGCTGTCTATGCCATAGACTTGCAAAGTGTGCAGTAGGGGAACTAGGGCTTGGGTGGTGCAGGACACACCTGAGATGATGGGCAAATCGGTGTGCAGTATCTCATCATTAACCCCCATGACCACGCTGGCATCCACCGTATCAAAGGGGGCAGAGCCGATGATGACTTGTTTTGCCCCTGATAAGCGGTGTAGACTTGCATCATCATAGGAGCGAAAATGCCCCGTGCATTCTAATACCACGTCAATGTCAAGCTCGCCCCATGCGATGTCGGTGGGGTTTTTTTGGTTAAGTAGTAAAATCTGACATAGGGTTTGCCCGTTTTTTTGTAAAATCAAATAATCATCTTGTAGATGTGCGTCCACACCCAGTCTGCCGTGCGTGCTGTCAAATTTTAATAAATGCAGGAGCGTGTGAGCGTCTGCCACATCATTAATGGCGATGATGTCAAGGCGGTCAAACCTTGTGATGTCGGACAAGTACGCACGCAGTAGCATTCGCCCAATGCGTCCAAAACCGTTGATGGCAAGGCGAAGTGTCATGGCTTATCCTTGTTGGTACTACTGTCGGTTGTTTTACTGTCATCTGCCGTGTCTGTTGTGTCGGCTTTATCGGGTTTGGAGATGTCCAAAAACGCCAACGCTAGCCTTGCGATGTTGTAATAGCCATTGCCTTTGCCACTCATCTCCACGATGGGTTTGAGCTTGACACCGCCTTCAAATTCGCCTTGGGCGTCGAGCTTATCATAGATGGCTTTGATGGCGTGTAGCTCGTCATCACTGGGGGCAAAACGCAGGTAGTCGTCTTTGCCATCACGCTCGATGAGCTGAGTGATGTGGCTGATGATGGTGGATTTGGCAAGCTGGCGTCGCTGTGCTATCTCATCAAGGCTTAGACCTTTTTTGATGAGTGCTAGGGTCTCATCTAGGGTTTTGCCAACTTGGGTGGGTGATTTGCCTTGGGTTTGGTTGGCATTGATGTGCTGTTTGCGGGCTTGCTCATCTTTGACTTTTTGCAAAAGTTTTTCTTGGCGAGCGATGATGGCATCATCAGTAATGCCGTCACAGGCGATGATGAACTGTTTGTGAATCTCGCTTAGCGTATCATCATCTAAGGCGTAGAACTTTTCGGCTTGTTCGTCGGCAATCTCTAATAGACGGTTATTGACGTGAAACACCCATTCATCTAATAGTAGGCTGTTTTTGTTCATGCCAAGGAGTTTTAGGCCGTCCAGTGACCGCAGGCGAGAGAGAGCAACATAGCCTTGCCCCATTTCAAAGGTGCGAGATAGGTCAATCTCGGCAGCATCTAGGGTCATGCCTTGGCTTTTGTGAATGGTGATTGCCCATGCTAGGGCAAGGGGGATTTGGCTGTAACTGGCTAATATCTCGCCTTGGTTGTCTTCTATCGTCCACTCATCAGGCTCGGCATAGACCATGCGACCATTGTCGAGTCGTATCATGGGATATTTGATGGTGCTGGTAGGCTCGTCACTGCCATCAATGTTTGCTTGTGGCAGGGCGATAAAATCAACCACTTCGCCCATCGTGCCATTAGAGACACTAAGGTTTTGGTTGTTTTTGACAAACATGACCCGAGCCCCGATTTTTAGGGTCAAAGATGGGGCGGCTTTGACGTTTTTGGCAAGCATTTCTATCAGGGCTTTATCGCCATAGGTGGTGCAGTCAAAGGTGTGAGCGTCGCCATCTAGTAGGGCAAGCTGTTCTTGGTTGATGCTATCCACATTGCCATTATGAGTGTACAGACGTGTACAATTGTCGCTGATGTCGTTATGGCGAGTGCCAAGTAGGATATCTTGGGCAAGGGCGTCCACGTCCTGATGGCGGATTTGGTTCAAGATGTCATTTAGACTCATGCCAAACCGTTCACGCTCATCATGCCCTGCTTGGCGGTGCTGTTCTGATAGGTAGCAGATTTGAAAATTGGCGGTTTTCCATGCCTTTGCCATAAAGGCAAACTTCTCCTTGTTGCTCTCACCCTTGTTACCAACAGGGGGCAACTGAAAAAAGTCGCCCGAGAAAATCACCTGCACCCCACCGAAAGGGGCGTCATTATCACGAATGGTGCGTAAAATCTCGTCCAGCAAATCTACTTGTTTGGCATGGAGCATGGAAATCTCATCAATGATGAGTACCTTAGCGTCTCTTAGGCGGTCGGTCACGGCTTGGCGATATCTTAGGCGTTTAAAATCTTCATCGGTAAAGCTGTCTTTGATACCCATACCAGACCATGCGTGTATCGTCATGCCATTCATGTGCGTGGCGGCAATGCCAGTGCTGGCAGTGATGGCAGCTGAGATGCCACGCACTCGCAGGTAGTGAATGTACTGGTTTAGGACATAGGTTTTGCCTGCCCCTGCCTGCCCTGTCAAAAAGACGTTTTGTCCTGTTTTTAAAATATCAAGTGCGGTACTTTGTTTCATGGCATTTACTTTGGTAGTTGTGGCGGTTTGTCAGGCTTGGGTAGTGGGTTTTTGGCATTGGTCTCACTGTTCATGTCAAGCCCCATCTCGCCCGCCTGAGCAGGCTTGTCATCTTGCTTGACTTTATCGAGCATGCCTTGGCTTAGGTCGGTTTTGGCGACATTGACCGCATTTTGGATGTCTTTTAGGGGGTCTGTTTTTTTACTGCCTAGGCGACGAACGACCGAACCACTAGGAATGGCAGTTTCTTTGACGTTGTCATCATAAATAATCCGTCCTTCGCTGTCAATGCGTGCGTATTTGACACTTTCATTTCTAGGAATGAAAAAGTCCCGTGGGCGCGAGATGAAATGTTTGAACATCAGCTCGCCCAAATCTTTCCACTGGCTAAAATGTACTTCTTTGGAACGCAGGGCAATCATGAGCGACAGCGAAAAACTAACAATCAGGTTCACCATACCGATGAGTAACACGCCAACAAAGGCGTATAGGGCAAGTTGCCATGTCAAATCAGTAGGGGATAAGAAAAACAGTCCATGTACAAGGTTGGCGGAGGCAAAGGCGATGTGGCGAATGTCAAGTGGCAGTCCAAGCATATAGCCGATGGTGGCGGTACTGCCCAAAAAACAGCCAAAGATAAAGTTACCCATAATCGCCCCAAGATTGGCTTCTACAAAACTGCCAAGACGATTTTGCCAGTTTTGGGGCATGAGACGGGCAAGCAGGCGATGACGTTTGACCCGCTCGCCGATTTTGTTAAAGGCGGCAAGGTTGTCATAATACCCCGAGATAAGTCCTGATAGGAACAAAAATACCCCAGCGATGGCAGCGTGTGGCAAGGAGAGTGAACGCAAGGGGTCAAGCTCGTGAAGTAGATAAGCAGCCTTTTCGGTGCTAATCATCGGCTCGCCATAGAACTGCACCCAGCCAAAGGCGATAAGTAGGGCGATGGGCATGGTGATGGAGATGTTGCCCATGATGGCGATGAACTGCGTTCTTAGGATATCAACAATGAGTTCGGCAAGTTTGGTCAGCTGTTTGGTTTTTTTGTTGCCACTCTCGGAGATGGTGGAGGCGATGGCGGCGGCGGTCATGGCAGGCTGTTTGGTGGCGACCGTTCCCCCTGCGATGTGAATGCCGACAAAGCCAAGCCCATAAATCATGCTGTTCATGAACGCCTTGCCGATGGGGGCAAGGACAAGCGATGAGCCTAGGATTTTTAAGGTTGCCATAAAGGCGATGAAAAATCCGCCAATGGCTGCCTTTTTGTACATTTTTTTGTAGCCGAGCTTGTCGGTGCTGATGTAATGCTCGCCCACTTGACCTGAGTTTTCGGTGATTTTACGAGACAGCAGGCGGGTGTTATTTTTGATGAGATAGCCAAAGCTGTATCGGGTTTTGGCGGTGCGGACAATCTCTTGGGTCAGCTCCACGATGGCTTTGTCACGGCTTTTATTTTTGTCAGAGACAAGTTCAAGTAAGATGTGCATGCGGTGAATGCTTTGTTCTAAGCGAACGAGCATGTTGGTCATGCGAATGGAAATGCCTGTTTTGTACACTCGTTTACGAATGTTTGCCACGATGTCACTGCACTGCTCTAACATGACGAGTAGGGGAGCAGGGTCAATGTCCACATCAGGCATGGTGTCGGTCATGGCATCCAAGTTATGGGCTTGACGGTACTGATTGACGAACAGGACGGTCTCTTGGTTTTGGGCGACAAAGGCGGCGGTGTAGTTTAAAATCTGCGGATAGGTATCCATCATCTCGGTGTGCAGTCCAATGCCACTGATGCGATAGGATAAGATGACCAAAGCGTTTAGAATGCTGTTTTTGGCACTGGCGACCAGCTCCAAGTTCTGCTCATCAACCTTGATAAGCTCCACCAGCTCATCCCAATGCTCAGGCGTGATGAGTGACAGCCATTTTTCATCGGTCGCCCCGTCAAAGAGATAGTGGGCAAGTTCCACCACCGAGTCTTCTTTGGGCAGTAGGGGCAAAAAACGATGTCCTATCAAGCGGTTAATGCTGTGTGAAAAGCTGTCATCAGAGATAATGCCCGTATCTGCATAGAGTGTGATACGCTGATAACTGTCTGTCAAACGCAGGATGAATGCCGCCAGTCCTGCACCATATTCAGGATTTTCTTTTAGGATGTCAATGAGTTCACGGATTTTGGCATTGACCGCTTCTTCATCATCGCCCGTCACTCTTAGGGCATCAATGAAACGTTTCAAAGACGCAGGTTCGGGCAACTCTTGGAGTAGGCTGATGTATTGTAAAATATGGCGTAAGTCAGAGCTATGGTCTAGCAAAAGGTTATCCTTAATGAGCATTTAGATAAATGGACTATTTTAGCACAGTTTTTGGGGATAATTATAAAGCAATGAGCGATTTTTCTTATTTTTCATTGCAAATGCCAAAGGCGGGTACGTCTTAAATATGTTCTAAAATAGTGAGAGATTTTTTTTGTGGTTTGATAAAATGACAAATCAGGTTGTCTTGCCTGTTTAATGGAACTTATTGGGAGAGATGAAAAAATAAAAATCGGGACGTCTGCCCGATTTTTATATAGCACAAATAATGGCATAAATTTATCACATAAATTTACCCAAAAAACCCTTTATCAAATGCCATGATACTATCTGCCCCATTTTTTGCCATGACGGCATGAGCGTGCAGGCGGGGCAGGATACGAGCGACAAAGTAGTCAGCGAGACGGACTTTATCGGCATAAAAATCTCCGTCCTTATCCGCACATGCCTTGACGGTCAGCACATACATATAGGCATAGCACAGATAACCCACCGTGTGTAGATAATCCACCGCTGAGCCGTTAATGGCGTTGGGGTCGGCAGTTGCAACCTTGATAAGCTGTTCGGTCAAGTCCGCCACCGTATCGCACGCCCTTAGCGTTTCACTCTTTAATGGGCTGTCGGGCAGGGCATTGGCGGACACTTTGATTTCATCAATAAACGCACTCATCGCCCGTCCGTTGTCCTTGATGACTTTTCGCCCGAGCAGGTCAAGGGCTTGAATGCCGTTGGTGCCTTCATAGATTTGGCTGATACGGGTATCACGCACGATTTGCTCCATGCTCCACTCACGGATATAGCCGTGTCCGCCAAACACCTGCTGGCAGTCAATGGCGGCACCAAATGCCATATCGGTCAAAAACGCCTTGGCAATCGGGGTCAGTAGGGCAACCTTGGCGGAGGCTAATTTTTTGGCGTTGTCATCATCTGAGAATTTAGCGGTATCAAGCTCACGAGCCACATACATGGCAAAGGTGCGAGAAGCCACGCTGTTTGCTTTGGCGTTTAGAAGCATACGTCGTACGTCCGCATGATGAATGATGGGGTCGGCAGGTTTGTCAGCATTTTTAACCCCGTCATCGGCTCGCCCTTGTAAGCGGTCGTGGGCATAATTGCAAGCGTTTTGATAAGCAAGCACGCTCGCCCCAAGCCCTTGTAGTCCCATCGTAACTCGCTCATAGTTCATCATGACAAACATACTTGCCAAGCCTGTATTCTCCGCCCCCACCATATAGCCTGTGGCGTTATCAAAGTTCATCACACACGTGGCGGACGCTTTGATGCCCATTTTATGCTCAATGGAGCCTGCCGATACGCCATTACGCTCGCCCAAACTGCCGTCTTTATTGACCAAAAATTTTGGCACGATAAACAGCGATATGCCTTTTGAGCCTTTTGGGGCGTTGGGCGTTTTGGCAAGCACCAAATGAACGATATTTTCCGTCAAATCATGCTCGCCTGCGGTGATAAAAATCTTGGTGCCTGTGATGGCATACGAGCCGTCAGCGTTGGGGACAGCTTTTGTTTTGATAATCCCCAAATCCGTCCCTGCGTGTGGTTCAGTCAGACACATCGTCCCCGACCACTCGCCACTGTATAGCTTGGGCAGGTACAGAGCCTTTTGTTCATCGCTACCGCTTGCCAGTAGGCATAATGTCGCCCCTACAGTAAGGTTAGGATATAGAGCGAATGATTGGTTGGTGGCAAACAGCATCTCTTCGGTGAGCATGCTTACCATTTTTGGCATGCCTTGCCCGCCATATTCAGGGTCGCCCCCAAGCCCAATCCACCCAGCATCAGCATAGGCTCTAAATGCGTCTTTAAAGCCCTGTGGCGTGGCGACTTGTCCGTCTCCAAGATAGCTTGCCCCTTCTTCATCACCTGATTGGTTTAGGGGCAACAGCGTGGACGTGGCAAATTTTGCCATTTCGTCCAAAATCATGTCCACGGTGTCGCCATCCACATGGGATAGGGCAGGCGTGTTTTGCCAAAAGGTTGGTGCATCAAAAATGTCGTTTAACACAAAACGCATTTCATCAAGAGGGGCGGTATAAGATAGGGTCATGGCGATGTCCTTGTGTCCGTTAAAAATAGAAAGTGAAAAATCATGATAAAATTTAACCAAAAAACCGCCATTTGGCAAGGGCTGATTTGAACTGATGGGTCATTTATAAATATGTTGATAAAATTATTGTT
Source organism: Moraxella sp. K127 (assembly GCF_015223095.1). NCBI lineage: Bacteria > Pseudomonadati > Pseudomonadota > Gammaproteobacteria > Moraxellales > Moraxellaceae > Moraxella > Moraxella sp. K127. Next base: position 11,991 of record NZ_JADFBZ010000058.1, read on the forward strand.
ATATTGTATTGCAAGTGTTATTTTTTTATTAAATCTCTTTCCAAACCAAAAATAAACCCTTATAAGTATTGGGGTTGAAGTTTTTAAAAATCTACAAAAATCAGGGTTTGGAAAGAAGTCTAATAAGGTAATACGCATGAAAAAGTTTGCACTATCTATTTTGGCGGTGTCATCATTGGCTTTAACGGCTTGCGGTGGCGGTGGTAGTTCTGAGGCGGTAACAGGTGGTCAAACCAATCCCACCACGCCTGTGGTTAAGCCAAACCAACCAAGTAACCCACAGCCTCCTGTAACTACCAGTCAGTACACAGGTAAATCAGCAGTTATCAATACAAAAACAAATACAGACGGCGATATTGTGGCTATCAGCACTGATAACATTAATACCTTAAAAGTAAATGGTAAAACTTTTACAATCGGTCAGTCAGGCATCTCTTCTGGTACTTTTAGCGATATCAATCAAAAAGACCTGCACACAGTCATCAGTGGCACGCACATGACTCATGCCAAATACGGCTTTGTTCGTGATAAAAACGCCCAAATGGAATATTATTTTTATCAAGGCGACCAAACACCTGTAGCAAATATTCCAAAATCGGGTGTGGTTAACTATACAGGTCGTTCAACCTATGCTTGTGAAAAATGCAATGGTGAACACATTAAGGGTACATCTAAGTTTACTGCCGATTTTGGTAAAAAGACTTTGACTGGTAATATCAGTAATGAGCGTGCTAATGTTGCACTAAATGCCAAAATCTCTGGCAATACATTTAGTGGTAAAAATAGTGCAGGCACTCAGACCGAAGGTGCGTTTTTTGGTAAAAATGCCGAAGAAGTAAGTGGCATTTACCTAAATAATGGTCAGGCTTTTGCTGGTGCATTTGGTGCGAAAAAATAATCATCAAACCATCGGTGGCAAAACCCCAACAGATTCATTATCAGTTGGGGTTTTGATTTGGGTAATGGGTTTGCCTATCGGTCTATAAATCATAAAATAGCGAAACTTGAAAAATATAACAACAATCAAAAATCATTCTCATTTAATGAGTATGAACAATCGTTTTCTAATTTTTAATTAAAATTCTAAAAAGTAAATCGTTGATTTTGGTTATTTTTATGGCATAAATTTTATATAAATTATTGATATTTATGGTATTTTTAAAAATGACTTATAAGTTTACAAAATAGTATTGCAATTTTTATTTTATAAATAATGCACAAAAAATGATTTTACAATGATGGTGATTTTTGTGAATATTTGCTACTTTATGCTGTTTATCTATCAATCAATACCGTCTATCGGCAGTTTACAATGTAATGATTGAACATTTAGCCAAATCGCCTATATTAAGCCTAAGTTTTTTGATTTTAATCCCAATTTACTTTGCTTAAACAGTCATAAAATGCACTCTTTTTATACCAAATAGGGCATTTGATTGGTTAGGCTACTGCGAAGAAACTGCCAAAATTTTAGTTAAACCGTTTGGTTGTTGCGTGATAATGTCCCCTGTGATGATTGGCTAAACTTATCATTATGGGTAAATCAAAGCCACAGGCTTGATGGCGACATCATTATGATTTATCTGTCTTGTCTATTGATGTCAAGTAACCCTAAGCGTAATGGCTTATGAAGTGCTTGAATGCCCATCATAGATGATATGGATATCTAACACAGCAATCGCACCACATATCACTTACATTATGTTGTTTATGATACAAGTCGTGTGGTGTTTACGGTAAGATAGGAGAATATTATGCAAATCATTCGCACCAATAATCACCGATTTTATTATTCATTTTATGCCAATAACCCAGCAGTATTAGATAATAACACCAATCCAAATTTTAAAGCAACAACCTTTAAGCCATTTATCATCCAAAAATCTGCCCTGTGTCTATCAGAACTTAATAAACAAACTCATCAAGGTCTTTTGGGTAAATTCGCCCAAAGGCTAAGCACCACCAATAAGACAGCAACCACACTTGCCAAATGGGCATTGTGTTTGGGGACGGTGTCATTATTTGCTTTGCCTGTCAAGGGTTTTTTGACTCCGACCGTGCCCGCCCCATCATTGACTGCCTTGGAGAGCGTGATACAAAAAGGCGAGATTGTCGTGGCGACCACCAAAAGCGACAGCACCATTTTTAATCACGGCGACATCCAGCATGGCTTTGGTCATGACATCGCCCATCGCTATGCCGATGAGCTTGGTGTCCATCTTAACCTAAAAGTCTATGATAGTGAACAAGAAGCTCTAAATGCCCTACAAATAGGCGATGTGGACAGTCTGTTGGGTGTGGCACAGACGGATGTGGCAGGCGTGCGACTGGCGTGCAATGATGACACAGCAAAAAAAGTCTCGGGGCATGGTCTGAACGCCAATATGTCGCTCATGTTTCATGCTAAGGATAACAGCCTAGCACAGCATGCCAAAAACTTTCTGTGCAGTCCTGACGAGTTGGCACTCACAGGCTCTACGGCACGTTTTTATGACCAAACGTTGTTGGCAAATGAGTACAGCGATAAGCACTTTAAAAGAGCGTTAAAACAGCGTCTGCCGTTGTATGAAAATGCCTTTAAACGTGGTGCAAAGGCTCATAACCACGACTGGCAAGTGCTGGCAGTCATCAGTTATCAAGAATCGCATCTTGACCCTAATGCCATCTCACGCACGGGCGTTGAGGGGCTGATGATGCTAACCCAAGACACTGCCAAAGCGATGGGGGTAAAAAACCGCACCGATGCTGTCCAAAGTATCCAAGGCGGTGCCAAATACCTAGAAGTACTAGAAAAGCTCTATACAGATGTGCCAGAGTCTGAGCGTCTGTGGTTCGTGCTGGCGTCTTATAATATGGGACCTAACGCCGTCAAACGCATCCAAAGCGAGCTAAACGCCAAAGGGCGAGATGGCAACAGCTGGGGAGAAGTTTATGGCTACTTAGCCCAAAATGCCAGTAAGAACGGGCGATACGTCCAGTGCATGCACTACGTAGCGAACATTCGTGCGTATCTTGAAAGCATCAAAACCATGCAAGTTTGATTAATGATAAGAACATCATGAAACACAATGCTATGCAACACCTAGAAACCTTTCGCATTTTTAATGGCGAACAACAAATTTGGCAACATTCATCGGCAACACTAAATTGTGAAATGAAATTCGCCATTTATTTGCCAAGTGCCGCCAAAACCCAAAAATTGCCTGTGCTATATTGGCTATCAGGCTTGACTTGCACCGAGCAGAATTTCATCACCAAATCAGGCTTCCAGCGTTATGCCGATGAACATAATGTCATTGTCGTTGCCCCTGATACCAGTCCACGGGGCGAGCGTGTGGCGGACGATACGGCTTATGATTTGGGGCAAGGGGCGGGATTTTATGTTAATGCGACCCAACCCCCTTGGGCGGAGCATTATCAGATGTATGATTATATTGCGGGTGAGTTGCCAAGCTTGATAAATACTCATTTCCCGACCAATGGCAAACAGTCCATTTTTGGGCATTCTATGGGCGGACATGGGGCACTCGTGATTGCCTTTAAAAATCCTGATGTGTATCAAAGTGTGTCGGCATTTTCGCCCATAGTCGCCCCAAGCCAAGTTGCGTGGGGGCAAAAAGCGTTCGGTGCCTATTTGGGCGACAATCAAGCAGATTGGCAAGATTATGACAGCGTGGCATTATTGCAAAAATATCACGCCAATATCATTGCCAAAAATTTGCCGATTTTGATTGAGCAGGGCGATACAGACCAGTTTTTAGCCGAGCAATTAAAACCCGAACTGTTTTGCCAAATGGCGGATAAACTGGGCGTAAATTATGAGTATCATCTGCAAGCTGGTTATGACCATTCTTATTATTTTATCGCCACGTTTATTGGTAAGCACATTGAATTTCACGCACAGCACCTAAAAAAATGACTTAAAAAGGCGTTAAAAGGCATTAAAAAGCGTGGTAAAAGCTGGTTTTGGTTGTGCCTAACATGACCAACATACACCCTAGACAGTCCAAGTGGCTGTCTTTTTTATGCCCTTGTCCCTACCTACCCCCAAAGTAGCATTTGCCCCCTGTCTTATTCATCATTAGGATAAGCGAAAAGTTGCCCAATTCCCCTTAAAATAATCCCAAATCTTAAAATTTCCCTAAGGGGGCAACATGAGTGCAAAAAATGAACTAAAAGGCGGGGGCGTGATTCACGACTGGCGACCCGAAGACGATGAGTTTTGGGAAAATGGCGGTAAGCAGACCGCCAGTCGCAACCTATGGATTTCTATTCCTGCTCTACTACTTGGCTTTGCGGTGTGGGTCATCTGGTCGGTGGTGGTTGTGCGTATGCCTGATGCTGGCTTTAATTTTAGCAAAGATGAGTTGTTTTGGCTTACCGCCTTACCTGCCTTATCAGGGGCGACTTTGCGAATTTTTTATTCGTTTATGGTGCCTGTATTTGGTGGACGGCGGTGGACGGCTCTGTCTACGGCAAGCCTGCTTATCCCCATGCTGTGGATGGGATTTGCCCTACAAAATCCCAATACACCATTTAGCGTGTTTGTCATCATTGCTTTATTGTGCGGTTTGGGTGGGGGTAATTTCTCATCTAGTATGTCTAATATCTCGTTTTTTTACCCCAAATCCAAGCAAGGCACGGCTTTGGGGCTAAATGCAGGACTTGGCAATTTGGGCGTATCTACCGTGCAATTTGTTGTCCCTGCGGTCATTGGCTTATCAATCATTGGCACAGGCGTTACACTTGACAACGGTAAGAGCTTATATCTGCATAACGCCGCCTTTGTGTGGGTGCCTTTTATTGCATTGATGGCGATATTGGCATGGTTTTTTATGAATGATTTATCCTCTGCCAAAGCATCTTTTAAAGACCAATCCATCATCTTTAAACGCTATCACAACTGGGTCATGTGCATACTGTACTTGGGGACTTTTGGTTCATTTATCGGCTTTTCAGCGGCGTTCCCCATGCTCATCAAGCAATCTTTTGCTGACATTGACCCCTTGAAAGTCGCTTTTTTAGGTCCTTTGGTGGGAGCGATATTCCGTCCTGTTGGTGGCTGGCTTGCTGACAAAATGGGTGGGGCAAGGGTTACGTTTTTTAACTTCATTGTCATGGCGGTAGCAACCGTTGGCGTGATTGTCTTTTTGCCAAAAGATGGCACAGGTGGCAGTTTTGCAGGGTATTTTGCTTGCTTTATGGTGTTGTTCATCACCACAGGCATTGGCAATGGTTCAACCTTTCGCATGATTCCTGTCATTTTTCGCACACTTCACGAACGCAAAAACTCGCCCGACCTTATCAATGTCGCCAGAAAAGAATCGGCGGCGGTGGTTGGGTTTACAGGAGCATTTGCTGCCTATGGGGGGTTTTTCATCCCTAAGATGTTTGGCTGGTTTGGGGTAAATAGTACGCTTATCATGCTCATCGTCTTTTATGTGATTTGCCTTATGATTACATGGTGGTATTATGGTCGTAAAGGGGCGGAATACCCGTGCTAAGGCTAACCAAAAACGCTGCTTTTTAAGTGGCGTTTTTTTGCTGTTTTTGTTATAATGCGTTGGTTAG
>NZ_JADFBZ010000059.1:0-17106 GCF_015223095.1 Moraxella sp. K127
TTTGAGCAGTTTTCTTTAATTTGGGGTTTTGCAGGAAGTCTAAAATAAAAAAGGATTTAAAAGTCGTTTAACCTTTAAATCCTTGGTGTAACCAAAACCCCTAGCCCAATATCAAACTGTCATCCGCCACTTTCTCGCCACGGGTTTTTTCAAACATGTCTAGTAGGTCTTGGACGTCCATACCACGGCGTTCATCGCCCGAGACATCAAGAACTACCTGCCCTTGATGGAGCATGACGGTGCGTGTGCCGTGAGCCAATGCCTGAGCCATCGAGTGCGTGACCATGAGTGTGGTTAGCCGACCTTCATTCACGATTTTGTCGGTGAGTTCTAGGACAAAACTGGCGGTTTTGGGGTCAAGGGCGGCGGTGTGTTCGTCCAGCAGTAGGATTTTGGATGGTTGTAGGCTTGCCATGAGTAGGCTGACCGCTTGGCGTTGTCCGCCTGAGAGCAGTCCCATGCGGTCGGTTAGGCGGTTTTCTAACCCTAGATTTAAGATGGCAAGTTTGTCACGAAACAGCTCACGATTTTTGCTATTTAGGGCAGGAAGTAAGCCACGCACGCCCCCACGTTTAAAGGCGAGAGCCATGTTCTCTTCGATGGTTAGGGCTTCACAAGTGCCTGCCATCGGGTCTTGGAATACACGGGCGACCCAGTGACTGCGTTTGTGCGTGGGCTTTTTGGTAACGTCCATGCCATTTATCACAATCGAGCCAGTATCGGGGCGTAAGGCACCGCTTACCGTGTTTAGGAAAGTGGATTTGCCTGCCCCGTTAGTACCGATGACGGTCACAAATTCGCCATCGTTGATGTGCAAAGACAGCCCACGCAAGGCAGGGTTTTCGATGGGTGTGCCAGCGTTAAAGGTCAGACGCAAATCGGTTGCGGTCATCATGAGGCACCCCCTGTTTTGGCAGATTTTTTGCCCATGCCAAATGCACTTAGGGCTTTTGAGCGAAATTTGGGTAAAATCAGAGCAATCGCTACCAGTAGGGCGGTCACTAGGTTCAAGTCCTGCGGTCCAAAACCGATACTGCGTAAGGTTTGGCTAGATAGGGCGATTTGGATAAAGAGTTTATACAGCACCGCACCGATGACCACCGAGAGCGTGATAAGAAAGATTTTTTTGGCACTTAGCACGGTCTCACCGATGATGACCGCCGCCAGACCGACCACGATGGTGCCGATACCCACTGAGATGTCCGCTCCGCCTTGGGTCTGCACGAATAACGCCCCTGATAGAGCAATCAAGCCGTTACTAATCGCCATGCCGAGCATGATGGTAAAGGAAGTGTTAATGCCTTGGGCTTGTGCCATTTTTAGGTTGGAGCCTGTGGCACGCATGGCAAGCCCTGTCTCGGTATTAAAAAACCAGTCAAGCAGGAGTTTGACCACAACCACAACTGCCCCTGCGACCAATACACGCACCCACATGCCATTATCGCCACTGATAAAGGGGGTAAAAACACTTGGCTCACCAAGTAGTGATAGGTTAGGGGCATTCATGATACGTAGGTTCACCGAATACAGAGCGGTCATGACCAAAATACCTGCCAGTAGGTGTAATATGCCAATCTTGACATTCAGCCATGCGGTCACAACCCCTGCCATCATGCCTGCCATCATGCCAAAAAGACAAGCCACCCAAGGGTTAAAGCCTGCGATGATGGATACTGCCGCCACCGCACCGCCCAAGGGAAAACTACCATCGGCGGTCAAATCAGGAAAGTCCAAAATGCGAAACGATATGAGCACCCCAAGTGCCATGATGGCATATATCAGTCCGCTCTCTAACGCCCCTAAAAAGGCAATCAATGACATATCTGCTCCAATCAAAACAAAACACACGCCCACGATTTGGCGTGCATTTTGTATTTATAAAATAATTATCTAAAAGGCATTATTCTACCACTGTTTTGGCTTTATCCAAAATGGATTGTGGTACGCTCAAACCCTGCTCGCTGGCATTTTTCTTGCTGACCATCAAGTCAAGCTCGCTGGCACTGTACACGGCGATGTCGCCTGCTTTTTCGCCTTTTAGGATGCGGGCGGTGATTTTGCCTGTTTCTAGTCCCAGACCATGATAGTTTACGCCAAGAGCAACACTCGCCCCACGCTCGACCACGCTAGGGTCAGATGAGACAAGGGGGATTTTACCTTCTTTGGCGACTTTGGCAAGGGCTTCATAAGCGTTGATGACGTTATTGTCGGTTGATGTATAAATCACGTCCACCTTGCCAACCAGACTTTGGGCACTCATGGCGATGTCTGATGATTTTTGGGCAGGGGCTTCAACGATGGTGAGCCCTTGGGGTTCGGCGATGGCTTTTAGGTTACGCAAAGTCACGGTGGAGTTCACTTCCCCTGGGCTGTACACGAACCCGATGTTTTTGACGCTAGGAATTAGCTCTTTGATAAGGTCAATCTGCGGTTCAAGTGGTAGCACGTCCGATGCCCCTGTTACGTTCGTGCCAGAGCCATCTAGTTTGGGCACCAGTTTGGCTTCCACAGGTTCGGTCACGGCAGAGAATACCACGGGAATGGTGGTAGTGGCACTGACAACCGCTTGGGCAGATGGGGTGGCGATGGCGACGATGGCGTCAGGGTTGTCCGCCACGAACTGTTTGGCGATTTGTCCTGCGGTGGCAGGGTTGCCTTGGGCGGATTGGAAATTGACCGTTAGGTTCTCGCCTTCTTTAAAGCCTTCGCTGGCTAAGGCTTCAAGTGTGCCTTGACGAACGGCGTCCAGTGCAGGGTGTTCGACGATGGCAGTAATGGCAATCGATTTGCTCTCGGCAGTCGTGGGAGTTTGGGTGGTCTCGTTTTGGCTGGTAGGTTTGTCACCGCCGCAGGCAAACAGTAGCGAGCAAAGCATACTCATGCCGATGAGTTTGGGAAATTTGGCACTGATGGTCGTCATGACGAACTCCTTGTGTAACAATATGATGACTTTTATTATAGAGTAGTTACAGAGTAATGACAATAGTTTTTGGAATGAAAATATAAAAATTTTTAAAAAATGGTTGGCAAAATAAAAGTGGGCTTGTCATCATAAGACCACTTTGGTGTTAGGGTGTGCCTACCCTTGATAACATTTTTATAAAAATAAGCTAAAAACTTAACATTCTAAATCTATTTTTGCATGAAAAATGGCTATCCGACCACTTAATCGTGTGAATTTTTAAGATTTTAACTTGATTTTTAAAATTAAGTGGTCGGATTATGGCTCTAAGTCAAAATCTTTGTTGATATTTCAATATCAACTGCGGACTTTTCCTTGAAAAACGTGTGATTCCGCTGCTTTTTTAAACAGGCATTTTTCATTGCAGATACCAAAGGTAGGTACGCCCTAAGATAATTTTATTTAAAAAACAAAATTAATAAATTTAAAAAATAAATCATATTTGCAATAGTATTACGCACCCATTTACAAATATAATACATAATACAACTCATTATCATTTTTATTAGGTACTTTGTATCATGCGTAAATTTCCCTTGTCTTTATTAAGTGTTGCCATACTTGTTGCGACCAATGCTCAGGCAAATGATGGCGAGCCGACCGTCATGCTAGGACATGAGACCATCACCATCTCCAAAGACGCTGGCAAATATGTCGCCATCACGCCCAATTCCCTAAAAGACGACAGTCCCCTGTATGAGACCGCCCAATCAGTGAGCGTGCTAACCCCACAGCAGGTAGAGCAAAAACAAGCCAGCACCGTTGCCGAGCTTTTGGAAAATGTGGCAGGCGTGTCATCAGGCGTGCAGGGTCGGCGCGGGTGGGATGACTTTATCATTCGTGGGCAAGTATCATCCAATCAGATGTATGTGGACGGTATGCGTGTACAGATGTCGTCCAATAACCTGCGAGCGTGGGACGTGGCAGGAGCGGACAGCATTGAAGTAGTCAAAGGCACGACCACTACAGGCTACGGCATGGCATTGCCAAGCGGGATTGTCAATATCACCTCAAAACGCCCTGACAGCGAGACCTTTGCCAAAGGCAAAATCACGGTTGGCAGTTTTAATAACAAAGAGCTTGCCTATGACCTAAACTATGCCCCAAACGACAACAAAAAAGGAGCGTTTCGCCTAAATGGGCGTTTTTCTGACCATGATGACGCAACGGATTATGTCTATTTTAAAGACAACTACATTGCCCCAAGCTATACTTTTGATTTAGGCGATGACACCGATTTGACCCTTTTGGGCAGTTATCAATGGCGTGAATATCTCCGTCAGCAGGGCTTGCCACACAACAACACCATAGACCTTGCCACAGGCGAGCAAACCGTACGCAATGCCCACGAGCAGTATTCGTCCAGTACGTTTTTTGGCTTGCCTGATTATGGTTATGAACAAAAAACCTTGCGTTTGGGCTATGATTTGGCTCATCATATCAATGACAAGCTCACCTTTAAGTCCATTTTTGCCATTAACAAAACCGACACAGACGGCAAGCCTGTACTTTCAACCGCTCATAACAATTTTTATAGCACGGGCAATATCGGTCGCCAAATTAACAATCAAATCAAAAAAGACACCATGCTCACCAGCGACAACCGCTTTGAGACTTATTTTAATACAGGTAACGTTGAGCATGATGTAACAGTAGGGCTTGACCTATTGCGTGAAAAAAGCGACTATTATCGCCGTAATGACCGAGCTTATCCCAATTTTGACATCAACAATCCAAGCTATGACGTATCAAGCATTACAGAAGGTACGCCTAGCCAAAATATTACCACTACTCAATACGCAGGGCTGTACGCCAAGGACAGTATGCGTTATGATGACTGGATTTTTGGGGCGAGCGTCCGCCACGACTGGGCAAAAACGGACGTGGATAACGTGCTGACAGGAGCCAATGCCAAACGCACAGACGGCGAATTTACAGGCAGTGTGTCCGCCATGTATGATTATCAAGGCAAATTCGCCCCTTATGTCAGCTTTGGTACGTCCTTTCAACAAAACACCAGCACAGGACAAAATGGCGAAGTGCTAGACCCCGAAAAAGGTCAAAATGCCGAAATTGGCGTAAAATTTCAAGGCTTTGACAAACGCTTGCAAGGCTATGTGTCCGCCTATGACATCACTCGCAAAAATGTTGCCGAAACGATTTATGACGATAGTGGGGTTGGCACAGGATATAGCGAGCTTGTGGGTAAGCAACGCACCAAAGGTTTTGAGTTTGAAAGTGCGTTTGTGATGAATAACCAATGGAATATCTCGGGTTCGTACAGCTATATCCCAACCGCCAAAATCGTGGAAAACAGCCGTGCGTCCAATGTCGGTCAGCGTATCAGCCAAATCCCAGAACACTCTGCGTCCGTGTCCACGCAATATCATTTTAGCCCTGACCGTTTGGGCTGGTATGTCGGTGGTGGCTTGCGTTATCAAGGCGACAGACGAGCGTGGCGGACAGCGGTCAATAACCGTGGGGTAGAAACCACGCATTTTATTGATTTGCCAGCCTATACCGTGCTTGACGCTAAGGCAGGCTATGAAGCCAAAAATTGGGGTGTGGGTTTGGCGGTCAAAAACTTGACGGACAAAGACTATCTTATCGGCACAACGCCCAACTCCCAGCTTGTCTCTTATGGCGAGCCACGCAACATTCGTGCGACTTTGACTTTTAAATATTGATAACACGCACCCTTTGCCCTTTTTCGCTTTGAAAAAGGGTTTTTATTTTTAAAAATAAGGCAAGTTATGGATTGGCAATACGAGCTTATCACGGCGGTATTTTGGTTATTTAAGGCATTTTTTTGGGTGGCGGTGGTGCTGTCGGTGGCGGTGTGGGCGTTAAAATTTACCCCCTTTGGCAAAAAATTTTGGCACATTGCCAAGCCTTGCCTAAGCCGTGCCAACACCGCAAAAGCCCTTGTGATGATTGGGCTTTTGATTTTCTTTGTGCTTTTGGAAGTTAAAATCAGCGTGCTAAATACGCAGTTTTATAATAAATTGTACAGCTCATTACAAGACATGGACGCACAGGCGTTTTGGTTTTTTGCTCTGCTAAATGCCAGTTTGATGATGTTTAAAGTGGCACAAGACGTGGTGGATAGGTTTGTGGGCGAAGCCTTTGAGATTAAATGGTGGGAGCGGTTTAATGCCGTACTACTTGACCGCTATTTGTCGCACAAAAACTACTACCGCCTAAAACACACCCACGACCTGCGTACCCCTGATAACATCGACCAGCGTATCGAGCAGGACGCTAAGGAGTTTATCACAATCACGGTGGAGATGGTGCGTGGGGTTATCAATGCGGTGATGTCTATCATTGAGTTTACGATTATATTGTGGGGGCTGTCGGGGATTTTGAGCGTGTTTGGCGTGAGTGTGCCAAAGGGTGTGGTATTTTTTATTTATGGTTTTATCATCGTGGCGACTGCCTTGTCGGTGTGGATTGGGCGACCGCTCATCAGGCTTAATTTTGATAAAGAACGTTTGCATGGCGATTATCGTTATTCGCTGATACGAGTGGCGGACAATGCCGAGAGCATTGCCTTTTATGATGGCGAACACCAAGAAAAACGCCATTTGGCAGGGCGATTTGGGGCGATTATTGACAACCGATGGGCGATAATTCGTAGGCTTTTGGGATTGGACGGCTTTAATACAGGCGTAACCCAAGTGGCTCAGCTATTGCCACTCATGCTCCAAGCCCCACGTTTTTTTGCAGGCGAGATAAAATTGGGCGATATGCACCAAACGGTGCAGTCGTTTAACCGTCTCATGCGAGCGTTGTCGTTTTTTCGGCTGTTTTATGAGAGCTTTACGTTGTATCAAGCACGGCTGAACCGTCTGTATGGCTTTTTGACTCGCCTTGATGTGCTGGATAATACGCCACTTGACAAATCAACGGTAAAACATGATGATAACGTATTGATATTAAAAGACTTTGGCATAAAAACATTTGATGATAAGGTGTTGATTGATGGCATAAATATCACGCTACACGCAGGGCAAGCTCTACTGATACAAGGCACGTCAGGCACAGGCAAAACCACGCTGTTAAAGGCGATGGCAGGGATTTATCCTTTTGGTACGACAGGGCAAGCGGTCATGCCTACCGCCAAAACGCTGTTTTTGCCCCAACGCCCCTATATGCCCCAAGGCACGTTACGAGATGCCATTTGCTATCCTGACATACAGGCAAACGATGACAAGATAAAGGTGGTCATGGCACGTTGTCATCTGGGCAAGCACATTCACGCTCTAGATGTGGACAGCGATTGGCAGGTTAATCTATCCCCAGGGGAGTTACAACGAGTGGCGTTTTTGCGTGCGTTGCTCGTTAGGCCGTCTGTGGTATTTCTTGATGAAACCACGTCCGCCCTAGATGAGCCGACCGAGACCGCCCTTTATACCACGCTAAGGGACGAGCTACCCCAAGCGATTATCGTGAGTGTGGGGCATAGAAGTACGCTTTTGGCGTTTCATGATAAAAGGGTGGTGCTTGGGTGGGGTTAAAATGGGTTGGCGGTTTATATTTTACTTGGTTTATGTCAAATCATCATCGCTTTTATTAAACCGTAATCCCGATGTCTTAATTGCCCAAACAAGCTCTACCAAGGCACGATTGTTGGTTAAAGGTTCACCGTCTAATATGAGTACATAGCCTGTATTATCAATCCACAAAAACATAAAACTTGTGGTTGGCATGAGCAGTTCAACATCACCAAAGAGTGAAACAGCTTGTCCAGCGATGGCAAGTCCACGTTCATGCTGACGTACAAAAAAGTCAAAAAAGTCCGCCCCTGCCACCGCCAGCCTATCCGCTTCATCGGTTGTGTAACCAATGCGAGCCAAACAAAAACCTTCATTAGAGCCAATGACAGCTTTGCGAGTACCTGACAGACTTGCCACGACATAAGGTAAGAATTTATCCAATGGCATATTAGGAGCAGGTAAGTTCTGTGATAGGTGTTGTATCCAACCTTTTTCATCAAACTCATCTAGCCATTCATGTGAATACTTATGTAACCACTCTTTGGTAGACATGACATGAGTCTGCGAGACGAGCGTTTGTAGAGCTTTGTGCTTGTCATTGGGTATGGCATAAGCAAAAGCATGCATGACACCAGATGGTGTTAGCATAAGATAGGGATTTTGGTGGTCATTTGGCATGATTGATTACCGAAAATAAAAACTAAGAGGCGATCATGTAGATGAGTGAACGCACCATACGACGCATTTGTTCACGGTCACGGGCATCAACAATCATGACGTTAGCACCAACACCACGTTCCATCAATCGTTTTGAGAGTGTCTCATGTAAATCCCAAGGCATATTTTCAGCATGGGTAACACCGACCACTAAGGCACTGCTTTTGATGAGTGGTGAGAAAGCATCAAGATAATAATCCAAGTCATTCACAGGGTCTTTTTCCTCGGCGTTTAGCAGTAGGATAAGACCCAAGGCATTCTCACTTAAAATCTCCCACATAAAGTCAAAACGTCTTTGCCCTGGGGTGCCATAGAGTCGCACCTGTTCACCGCTGTCTAGTATCATAACCCCATAGTCCATGGCAACCGTGGTTGTCTTTTTGATGAGTTTGGTGTCATCGGAGGCAACTTCATCGGTCGTTACCACACCTTTGTCAGACAACACTTGAATGGCAGCTGTTTTACCTGCCCCCACAGGGCCTGCGATGATGAGTTTATAGGTTTGTTCACGGACTTCATTGATGGCACTCATTGCACTCTCCGTTTTGTGTTTGGTGTTAAAATGATAATTTGTTAAGCAGGCGTCTAAAAAATCCTGTTTTGACAGCTTGGGTTACGCCTTTATTGGTAGTTGTCTTGGGTTTGGATTCTTTGTCGTATTTATTCTTTTCATGTAGCAGTTTATCTAGGGGGGTTTGTAGATAAAAAGAGTTTTTTAGCACTTCAATATCTGCCGACCCAGACAGGATGGATAGCAAAAATATGCGGTGCAGGATGGATGGGTTTTTTTGGGTCAACTCACCAAATACCATGTCAAGTTGGTCAAGGTTTTTAGGGACGATTAGGCATGATGATACGATTGCATGGACGTATTCGGGGATGTCTTTCATGCCTGAAAAGTTGGGCATGTAGCGAATTTTTAGTTTTAAGGTATTTCTGGGGGCATTAATGCGAGTAGGTAAGATGGTTGAATAAATTTGCCACAAAAAACTGTTGAGTGAATAACGACGATAACCTTCATTTTTGATGTTGTGTAGCATTCTATCAAATTCTGCATCGCTTAGGGCGATATTGGTAATATTGGTTCTTAGTACCTGACAGTTACCTGCGATGGAAAAATAGTCAAGCAGACGGTCAAGGTTTTGTGTCAGGGCGATGGCTTTTTTAGGATAGACATAGACCATTTGGTTGCCGATGACGATTTTAAAAGGATGTTCTTGGGCAAAAATATGAATCAATTCATAGATGACATTATTGGGACAGACACCGCTAAAACAAGTATTAATCACACTTTGGATGAATTTGCCATTTTCGCTGGACGTGTGTTTGGTCAATTCTGTTTGCTTGGTATCGGTACTATCGTGTAGATGATTGACAGATTTGCTATATATTAAGGCACGATTTTTGGCAGCATCAGCAGGGTTTTTTTGTAGGCGTGTGGCGGCGTCAATGAGTTGCGACAGCACCGCTTCCATGTCATGTTTGGCATATGGGGTGCTCAAAAAGAAGTTGGTTGCATGGGGTAAAAAGTCAGCATTTTGCCATTGTTTGATATGACCACGTGTCAATAATAAGGATGCACGAAAATCCAAAAAATCCACCAAATTTTTGATGTGTTGGTTATTAAACAGCGACATACCCACACCATCTAGATTGATAATGGCAGCAAAGGCATCATCAGCATCTCTGCCAAGCGTGGGTAAGGTCAGACACAAATCATCACTAAAACAGCGTTCCAATACTAAGTACTCCACATTAGGATAGTTACGTTGTAATAGCAAGGTTAATGCACCAGCGCTAGGGCCTGAGAAACCCGCCAATAATATTTTTAATGCCATAGTATCTCCAAAAGCCAGATTTTAGTGGTTGCAGACGCATAAAAATAAGTAGAATGTTCACCCTCTATCATATCGTCTATGTGCCATATCATCTATGTATAAAAAATAATCTTAAAATAATCTATGTATGAAAAATCTAATGTATCAACCTTTCAAGTTCAGTGCGACAAGCCACCCATCGCATGTCAAATACCCAATTATGTTTGCCAAGTTTGAACCATGCTTTCATGAACGCCACTAAGTCATGACAAGCCAAACAGTGGTTAAAAAATTCATTTTCTAAACGCATGACCTCATCATGATTTTGGGCTTTGTGAGCTGTCAAAATAGACTCCAACAGGCGTTGGGCAAGCAAAGTGGCATCATCACTACTGACACGCAGTTTATGACTGGGCACATCAAGTGTGGGTGTGGTAAGTACGCTCCAACGTGTCGCCAGAAGGTTATTTTTTTGTAAATAATATTTACGTGTTATGCAGTCGTTGATGATTTGCCAAGCTTGGGTGTTAAGACGTGGTTTAAAGGTTTGGATGAACTCGGGGTTCATCATGGGTGCATCATACCAACAGCCAAAAAAATAATCCGATAATGCCCCTTGTAGAGGTTCGCTTTCGTCTAATTTTTTGGCGACATTGATTCGCTCTTTGTGATACTGTCCTGCCGATGGATTTTTTAGGACAGCACGAGAATAATGACGAAAGTGATGGTAGTCATCAGCGTGATGGATTCTGTTCATAAACTGGTCTGTGATGATGAATAAAAACAAGTGGGTCAAGTGTCAAACCCACTTATCTCTTACTTAGTCAAGCAGGGTTTCCATTAGGTCAATCATGAATTCAGCATCTTCATCATCTATGGGTTCAAAACCGTCTGTCATGCCAAGTTCACTTAGCACCGCTTGACCATCAGCATCATCTTTTAAGGATAAAATGACTTTGGCGATATCATCTGCTTGGGTGAAGCCGTCTTTGACCAAAATGACATGAGAGATGGTGGCGATATTGCTTTCAATGAGTACGTTTAGTTGTGATTTGGTGAGTTTTGACAGTGAGTGATAAATTTCAGCGATAAAAAACGCCACATCCGCTTCGCCTTTTACCACTTGTTTGGCAGCGGCTTGATAAGTCTCGGTGATGATAAATTCAACATTATCTTCGCTTAAATCTACCGCTTCAAGTAGACGCAGACCGATGAGTTTGACATCACGGTTATCTGCCATGGCAATCTTAGTGCCTGCGTTTAGGTCATCTAGGCACTTGATATTACCACCAGCTGATG
This sequence comes from Moraxella sp. K127, assembly GCF_015223095.1. Classification (NCBI taxonomy): domain Bacteria; kingdom Pseudomonadati; phylum Pseudomonadota; class Gammaproteobacteria; order Moraxellales; family Moraxellaceae; genus Moraxella; species Moraxella sp. K127. The sequence continues at coordinate 11,295 of NZ_JADFBZ010000059.1, forward strand.
AAATGATTGTCATTTCATCAGATTTGCCAATGGGGCGAGCGATGGCACGATAGCCATCTTCACGGATGAGTTTGGCAGCATCAAAAGGGTTGGCATAGATGACTTTGATATCATCTTTTGCCAAACTGTCTTCTTGTTCGGCGTGCGAGGCGGGTGTAACAAGGTGTAGGTCATGACCTGAACGTTTTTGTAGCAAGGTATTAAACATGTGCCAACCTGCAAAACGTTCTGGTGAGAAATCAGGGGCAATTAAAAAATTATAAGCCATTATTCTGCTCCTTTCATGGTAAGGTATTGAGCTGCCGTCTCTTCAATCTTGCTACGGCTGGGCTTACGGCGTACGGAGGTATAACCCACAGTCTGACCACGACGTACGTTTGGCACGACAGTGGCATATACCCAGTAGTGTGAGCCATCTTTGCATAGGTTTTTGACGTAGCCATGCCATTTTTTGCCCTCTTTGACGGTCTTCCACAAATCAGCATACGCTGCTTTTGGCATGTCAGGATGGCGTAAAATGTGCTGGGGTTTGCCAATCAGTTCATCTTCGGTATAGCCGCTAATCTCAACAAAGGCATCATTGACATGAGTTAATACGCCATTTAAATCCGTGCGAGAGACGATGAGTCTGCCATCAGGGTATGGACGCTCTACACCTGTATCATAGACGGTGCGTGTTGTGCCATCAAAAAAGGTTAGGTTATATTCAGTAGCATCGCCAGCGGGCTTTGCCATATCATCTAGTTGAATGCTCAAAACAAGTCTCCTTAATAACTTATCAATACTTTATAGCTTATCAATAAAAGGGTAAAGATTTAGATGAGTTTTGCCAATGCCTCAGAGGCTCGTTTAATGTCTAGAAATATCAGACCCAGTTTGGCGTTTGGTTTGGCAAGAATGGTCAGTACCGCCTCACCACCTGCTGATGTCATGATGACATAGCCTTTTTCACCTTGTACGAGCAGACGGTCAATCTTACCACGAGCCAGTTCAGAGCCTGCACGGTCACCCAAAGACAGTAGGGCGGCACTCATGGCACCCACACGATCTTCGTCAATACCAGAGGGTAGGGCAGAGGCAATCATCAAGCCGTCTGTTGAGATAAGAGCAGAGGCCTCAACGTCGGCAGATGAGCTGTTTAGGTCATCTAGGATTTGTTGGAACATGTCGGTACGCATGGTGTGTCTCCTTTGGGTGATAAAATTTTGATAAAATTAAATGGTTGGATTGATGTTGGTAAACTGTTACCGCCAATCGGAGCTATTATACAAGTATTAATGATAAATACAAGCATTTTAATAATAAATACATATAAAAAGCAGACGTTTGTTGGTCGCTGTTGATCATGCTTTTTGATTGTGCTTTATTATTGAATTGGATTTGGTGAAATTAAACGGATTTTAAACAGTTTGTCCATAAAAACCAAAGCGTACCAAAGGCAAATACAACCTATGATAAAACACAAGACCCTTACTATTATAAGGGTTTTGTGTTTTGTTAGCAAGAGTTAAAAATAACCACAAAGGTTAAGCATTAACGATTTGGAGCAAAAGCTGCCAACTCTGGGTTAATGTCTGTTTTGGCAACGGTATTGGCGTAGTTACATAAAGTAGACAGTGCCACACCCATGATGACATCCAAAACATTTTGGTCGTTATAACCTGCTGATTTAAAGGCTGCTAACTCATCATCAGAGACCTGACCACGCTTGTCAATGAGTTGCATGGTAAACTGAGCTAAGGCTTGATATTTGGCATTTTGGTCAATGTTAGTGCGGCCACGTAATGCCTCTACAATGGCAGGGGGCATGTTTAGGCGAACTTCGGCAACCTTGGTGTGTCCTGCCACACAAAAATCACAGCCGTTATGTGCAGCGGCGGTAATCTGAACAACTTCAACCTCTTCGGCGGTCAGAGAGTTTTTGCTGTTCATTTTACTTACCTCTTGATACATTTCAAGGGCTTGTGGTGAGTTGGCAAGCACACCGATGAGATTTGGGATAAAGCCATTGGCTTTTTGTACCGCTTCAACACGCTCTTTGGCTTTTTCTGGGGCGGTATCAACGGTATGTAGAGTTAGACGAGTCATGATTTTTTCTCCGAGTGGGTGATTTAAAATTAACAAAACCTATATGGGAACGGGTGTAAAAATTACAAGGGATTTTTAAAAATTTATAAATTTAATTTAAAATCAATGAGTTATAAAAATTTTATGGCTTAACCAATTTTTTGTTATTGAAAATTTTGTATTTGTCAAGCATATATTTGACAAGCGGGAAAAACTTTTCCCAAACGCAAAAAATAAACGATAAAAGGTAAAACCATGAACTTTGACAAATACACCGCAAAATTACAAACCATTATCCGAGATGCCCAATCGCTTGCCTTGTCAAAAGACAACACCGCCATTGGCTCGGCTCATCTGTTATCCGTCATGCTAAACGACCCGTCTGTCGTGGCAACCCTACAAAACGCAGGGGCGAATGTGGCGGTATTGCAGTCTGAAAGCCGTGCCTTACTTGACCGTCAAGCGGTGGTTGCCACACCCACAGGGCAAGTCAATGTGGGGCAAGACGGCTTGCAGGTGCTACACCTTGCCGAACGCCATGCCCAAAAAGCAGGTGATGAATTTGTGGCGAGCGAATGGCTACTTTTGGCATTAGCCGAGCAAACCGACAGCAAAAAAGTGCTTGAAAAATCAGGCGTTACGACCGCCATTTTAACCCAAACCATAAAAAACCTTAGGGGGAGCGACACCGTGAATACTCAAAATGCCGAAGACACCAGACATGCCCTAGAAAAATACACCGTCAATCTGACCGACAGAGCAAAAGAGGGTAAACTTGACCCTGTCATTGGGCGAGATGATGAGATTCGTCGTACTGTGCAAGTCTTGTCAAGACGCACCAAAAACAATCCTGTTTTGATAGGCGAACCGGGCGTGGGTAAAACCGCCATTGTCGAAGGGCTTGCCCAGCGTATCGTCAATGGCGAAGTGCCTGAGAGTTTAAAAAACAAAGAAGTTTTATCGCTTGACATGGGTTCGCTCATCGCAGGGGCGAAATATCATGGCGAGTTTGAAGAGCGTCTAAAAGGCGTGCTAAACGACCTTGCCAAACAAGACGGCAATATTATCCTATTTATTGACGAGCTACACACCATGGTTGGGGCAGGCAAGACCAGTGGGGCAATGGACGCAGGCAATATGCTAAAACCCGCCCTAGCTCGTGGCGAGTTACGCTGTGTCGGGGCGACCACGTTTGATGAGTACCGCCAATACATTGAAAAAGACCCTGCCTTGGAGCGACGTTTTCAAAAGGTGCTGGTGGACGAGCCGAGCGTGGAAGACACCATTGCCATTTTGCGTGGGCTAAAAGAGCGGTATGAGCTACATCATGGGGTCAAAATCCTTGACAGTGCCATCATCGCCGCCGCCAAAATGTCGCACCGCTACATCACTGACCGCCAACTGCCTGATAAGGCGATTGATTTGATTGATGAGGCCGCTTCTCGCATAAAAATGGAGCTTGACAGCAAGCCTGAAAGTCTTGACAAACTTGACAGACGTATCATTCAATTAAAAATGCAGTTAGAAACTGTCAAAAAAGAAGACGATGCAGGCAGTCAGGCACAAGTTAAACAGTTGCAAGCTCAAATTGATGAATTGGAAAAAGAATATAATGATTTAGAGGAGATTTGGAGGGCTGAAAAGGCACTGGTAGAGGGTACCAAGCATGCTCAGATTGAGCTTGACAAGGCACGCATTGCCCTAGAAAAAGCCCAACGTGAGAGCAACTGGGAGCAGGCAGGGCGTTTGCAATATGAGATTATCCCTAATTTGCAAAAACAGCTTACTGATGAACAGCATGACGACACAGGCACGCCAAAACTCCTTAGAAATAAGGTAACGGACAACGAGATTGCCGAAGTGGTGTCGCACGCCACAGGCATTCCTGTCGCCAAGATGATGCAGGGCGAGCGTGATAAGATGCTTGGCATGGAGACGATTTTGCATGAGCGTGTGGTCGGTCAAGACGAAGCGGTCAAATCGGTTGCCAATGCCGTCCGCCGCAGCCGTGCAGGACTCTCCGACCCCAACCGCCCAAGTGGTTCATTCTTATTCTTAGGGCCGACAGGGGTGGGCAAGACCGAGCTTACCAAATCGCTTGCCAATTTCTTGTTTGATGACGAGACCGCCATGGTGCGAATTGACATGAGCGAGTTTATGGAAAAGCACAGCGTGAGCCGTCTGGTGGGAGCTCCCCCCGGTTATGTCGGTTATGAAGAGGGGGGCGTGCTGACCGAAGCGGTTCGCCGTAAGCCGTATAGCGTGGTGCTGTTTGACGAAGTGGAAAAGGCTCACCCTGATGTCTTTAATATCCTACTACAAGTCTTAGATGACGGGCGTTTGACCGACTCTCAGGGGCGTGTGGTGGACTTTAAAAACACCGTGATTATCATGACCTCAAACCTTGGCAGTCATAAAATCTTTGACATGGCAGGGGACGAGTACGAAGAGATAAAATCGGCGGTCATGGAGTCGGTAAACGCTCATTTTCGCCCCGAGTTTATCAACCGTATTGATGAGATTGTGGTCTTTCATCCGCTTGGGCAGTCGCAAATGGCGGGCATTGCCAGCATTCAGCTTGACCGCCTAAGAGCCAGACTAAAAGAGCGTGAGCTTGGTCTCGTCTTATCAGACGAAGCGATGAACGAACTGGTGTCGGTGGGTTATGACCCTGTGTTTGGGGCAAGACCGCTCAAACGTGTCATTGTTCAAGAGATTGAAAATCCCCTTGCCCAAAAGCTCCTAGCAGGCGAGTTTGTCGCAGGCGATACCATTTCGGTGGGGGTGGAAAATGGGGTGTTGACGTTTGATAAGTTAAAATTTAACTAAGTTTTGTAAGGATAAAAAGGGTGGATAATTCCGCCCTTTTTGTTTGGGTATTTTTCTTATCAATGTTTTGTGTTATGATAGCAAAACATACCATTCTCAATTTGATATAAGCCATTGAGTTATCAAGAGTGAATGGATTCTCCCTTACTATCCAAAATTACTCAATAAATCTCTTTCCAAACTAAAAATAAACCCTTGTAAGTATTGGGGTTGAAGTTTTTAAAAATCTACAAAAATCAGGGTTTGGAAAGAAGTCTAATCATATTTTGGGTTGAGATTGAAGTAAAACTGCAAATTAGGAGTATCTCATGAAAAAATACCTATTGGGCATATGCCTTGCATTATCCATGCAGGCGACTGCTTATGCTGGGGCGACTGCCAATTTTACCAAATCTATTTTTGATAAAATAATAACTTATTCGATCATGGATAGTTTGCAATAACATGATACCGCCAAGCAGGCGTGTGCCATAGATATCGTCACCTCACAAACCAAGAGTCTGGCGGAAAACTATGTAAATACCGCCTTGACCAAAGATGAACTACCACTCATGGATGAGTTTTTTGACACATCATTGGGTCAGGACATGATTGCATGGGTGGAGTTTGGCAATATGGATGATATAGACGATTTGGATAAAATGTTTGATTTTGACAAATATCCCACAGGGAAGTATGAGAAATATCGAGCGGTGACGGATAAATATTTTGATTCAAACATGATAGAACAGGTATTTTCAGATGATGTTACGCTGTTGGGGGCGTTTTTGGTGTCTGCTGTCAAATGCAATATCTTTGATTCGGAGTAGTGAAGGTAGATTGCACGGATTAAAGTGGATTTGGGAGGACTTGGATGACAACCTTATTTTTATAAAATTGTTATTATAAGTAGGTAATAAAAAAGGGTTTGTTTATT
>NZ_JADFBZ010000060.1:0-16966 GCF_015223095.1 Moraxella sp. K127
CACGCCCTTTTTTTAGTTTTTTAATTTGTCTTTATTATCATTGCAATTTGCTTTGGCTGTTTTCTGCAATGCTCATCTGCACGCCTTGCCCTAGACCTTTGCCGATTTGCACGCCAAGGCGGTCAAAGACTTTACGCATGGGGTCTACATAGGTATAATTCACCGAATGCTCAACACCCAGCTCTTTTTCTAGCTTGCTAATACCGCCCGCTTTGTCGGCAAGCCCCAGTTCAAGCGACTCTTTGCCCGTCCAGAACAGACCGCTAAACACGTTGTTTTGTTCGGCATTTTTGAGCTTATCGCCACGCCCTTCTTTGACCGCGTCGATAAAGTTTTGGTGCGTGGTATCAAGCAGTTGTTGGACGTGTGCCCGCTCATCTTCGGTCATGGGGCGAGACATGGATAGAATGTCTTTGTACTGACCCGATGTCATGGTGCGGTCTTGGACACCGATTTTTTTCATCAGCTCTTCGGTGTTATAGCTTGACATGATGACCCCGATAGAGCCAACCAGACTTGATGGATTCACCCAAATCTCATCAGCAGAGCTTGCGATATAATACGCCCCACTTGCTCCGATGTCGCCAATGACGGCATAGAGTTTTTTGTCGGGGTTGTCTTTACGCAGTTCCATGGCGGTCTGCCAAATCTCATCCGACTGCACGGGCGAACCCCCAGGAGAGTTGATGGCAAGGGCAACGGCTTTGGCATTGGGATTTTCAAAGGCTTCGGTCAGTGCTGAGCTGATGTCATAAGCATTGGCATCGCTGTCACTGGCAATCACGCCATTGACTTCCACCACCGCCAAATGGGGCGAGTTCGCTTCTAGTGGCATGGTGCTACTGACAGTGCTACACCCACGCCCCATGACGGCGATGATAAAAACGATATAGCCGAACGTGAGCAATTTAAAAAATATCCCCCAACGGCGAGCTTTTCTTTGCTCATCAAGACTTGCCATGAGCGTTTTTTCTAGTAGTCGCCACTCCTGACCGCTGTACTGGTTAGGCGGTGTTTGTGGTGCTGGGGTTGGACGTTCGTTTGAGTTGTCTTTATTGGGGTTTGGTGGCCATGCCATAATGTATTTTCCTGACTTAACTTTTAAAAATCCAAGTTAAAACCGTGCGGTCGGTTTTAACTGATTTTAAATTTTAAAAGGTTTATTTTAGCACAAATATCGCCAAATGCTCGCCTTAAATTTTATCAATTTGTTATTAGGGCATATCTAGCGACCACCAAGTTCTATCATCATCAGCTCGGCTCGCTCACGGTTGTCCGCCGTGTCTTTGTCAGTAAAAACAAACCGAGATGGCAAAGTTTGTGCCAGCACCGCCCCACTCATAGCATGGCGACTGTGCCCAAGCCACACATCGGCATGCACCTGCTCATCATGGCACATGGTCTCATACATTTGCCATGCATATTCATGGGTCGCTCCGTTAATGATGAGTCGTGACCCTGCCTGCTCGCTTTTTTGCTCATCACGACCATCATCATCGCCATAATCATGATGGATACCACCCATGATGGCAGGCGTCAGCTCGCTCTCAATGACAATGGCACAGCCCCACACCCGCTCATCATCTATCATCTGCCAGCCTGTCATTGCTGATATGGCAAGCCCCTGCCCCGACCATGACCGCCCTGCCCCACACGCCTGCATGGGCAAGCCCTGCATGGTATTGGTGACTTGCCCCGCCTGCCAATAGCGATGAATCAGTACGTCCTGTGCCAGCGTTGCCACCACATCATTCATGCGATGGCTTGGGGTCTGCACGATGACCCCTGTCAGATGGCGAACACCCTGCTGACGCAGTTTATCACGCAGGACACTCGCCACTTTATCATGCCCTATCGTCTTATCATCTTGCAAATCCGACAGCACAAGCCACACCGCATCATCACCATTATCCGCCCCCTGCTGACGGATAAGTACTTGACTGACCTTGTCATCACTATCTAGCACCATCACGCTAAATGGCGTTTGCCTATCTGCAAACAACACCATCATCGCCACTGCCATAAGTGGCACCAATGCAAACTTCCGCCCAATCATGGGGGCGACCCACACCGCCACCCCAAGGGCAAACAGTGCCATGCCTATCACGCTCGTGGTCTGATACAGCCATACATCGCTTAGGTTCTGTAGCCACATCAGTAGCTGATGAAGCCATGCCAATATCAGCGATGAGATACCCCAAAGCACATCAGCAAGGCTCGGCAACACCACAAAAATCACCCCTGCCACCAAGTTTATTGGCACGATGACCGCCCCAAACAGCCCTATCGCAAACAGATTGACAAACAACCCCCACAGCGACACTTTACCAAAAAACAACAGCGACACAGGAAGCATGGCGACAAAAAGATAGCTTTGTAATTTTAACAAACCGACCAGACGGTCTTTTATGAACATGACTGGCACATCAAACTCACGCTCGCCATAGCTCATGAGCAGTGCCACCGCCACAAAGGACAGCCAAAACCCCGCCTGCCACACCATGACAGGGTCAAGCCATATCATGCCCAGCCCTACCCACATCAGCACCACCAAGGACGACAAAGGCAATGCCAAATAGCTCGCCACCGCCACCGCCAACATCATGTACACCGTCCGCACCGCAGGCACATCAAAACCTGTAAACAACGCATAAATCATGCTCGCCCCCACCATGACAAACAGTCGCAGGCGATGGCGGGGCAGTCGCTGATAATACGGTAAAAACCTATCAGTCAGATAACACACCCCAAAACTTAACATCGTCGCCAATAGCACCACATGCATGCCTGAGATGGCGAGCAGATGACTGATACCGCCAAACTGGTACAAGTCTTTAGTCGCACGGTTGATTAATGCCCTATCGCCCGTCAGCAGGGCAAGCGTGACCGCTCGGGCTTGCTGTTTATCATCGCTAAGAGTATGCCAATCCTGATAAAAATGCGTGCGTAACACATGACGAAATCGCTCTAAATGCCCCACCAAGCCCACCTGTGGCAGAGATGTCGGCTCATCATGCACCGCCAATACTCGGGCATTGGCATGGATATGGCGTGTACGAAGCCACCGCTGACTGTCAAAGCCTGACGCACTAGGGTCGGCAGTGATGGGTGTGATACGTAGCGTCATGTAAGCGGTCGTGGCAGGATGTAGTTTGGCGAGCTGATGGCGGTTCGAGCCGTCCTTATTATCCTTGACATCTGCCACTTGGAGTAGTACCGTCATCTGACTGGGCAGGAGCGGATGGGATTCGGGTGTGTCTGCGGTAACGGCAAATGGGTTGTGGGTCTCTGTCCTTGCGTGCTCGCCCTCATCTTTGCTATCTTTATGATTCTTACCAACATCATTAAAGCCATCCAACAAGCGGTCACCGCCAAATGTCAAATCAGACAGCACTGCTTTTTGGTGATAATAGCTCCCTGTGTCATACACGCTGTCACTAATCTCATGCACCATCACTTTGGCGGTGATGGTATAGCCATGCTCAGGGATGGCGTGAGCGGTATTGGTAAATACCTGCTCGGTGCTGATGGTGCGAAGTATGAATAATAGCACCACAAAGCCGACCAGTAGCACCTGCACGGCAACCTGCCCCACTCGGGCAAAAGCGGATTTGGGATGAAATTGATTAAATTTAAAACATAAAAAAGCACACCCCAATAAGAGCATGCTCATCATCATAAATCCCACCCCATGAGTCGTATCCATGCCAAACAGCTGACTGCTCACGGCTGTCATGTCATGGCTAGGCAAGACATCCAGCGTGGCAAGCACCATCAACGCCACGCCAATAAACACAAGCCAAATCAACATCGCACCCACATCTTAGGCTTGACCCATGCCATGTCGCAACATCAGCTCAATCATCGCCAAATCATCAGAATAAGTCAGCTTCATGTTCATGCGTGAACCCTGCACCAAAGCCACCGACTGACCGAACTGCTCAAACCCACTGGCTTCATCGGTAATCATCAACCCATCAGCGATGACCTTATCAAGCATGGCTTGTAAGGCGTACAGTCTAAATACTTGGGGGGTTTGGGCTTGCCAAAGCTGACGACGGTCTATGGTGCGATGTATCTGACCATTGATGTGTTGGCAATCTGTCAAACCATTGGAAGCTTTGTTATTGTGAGCAAGTTTTAAGGTATCCACCACAGGCGTGGCAAGTATCGCTCCTACTGGGCTACTCTTACCATCCGTCTGTTCAAGCCGTTCAAGCTCACGCACCGCACCAATCAGGTGGGTCAAATCATCGGCAGGCAAGCATGGTCTGGCACCATCATGGATGAGCACCCACACATCGCCAACCGCTCGCCGAGCGATGTCATCCACGCCTGCCTTGACCGACAAAAAACGTTCTGTCCCACCTTCGGTCAAATAAATAGGGCGGTTAAACTCAAAATCCAAAGACGGCACCAGCGTATCATCTTTGGCAACCACAAGCGTCAAATCGGTGACAGCAGGGGCATTTAAACACGCCACGCCATGCTCTAACACCGTTCGCCCTGCCACCGTCAAATACTGCTTTGGCACATCCGCCCCAAAACGACTGCCACGCCCTGCCGAGACGATGAGTGCGTGAATGGGTAGGTTGGGACTTGTCTGCTTCATCACTCGCCCGTATCGCCGCTAACGCCCGTAAAGACATTCTCGCCCATGTCATCATCAATAAGTCCATCAACAGGCTCTGTCGCACTCACCCCATCCACGCCATAGGGAATTTCTCTATCACTCACCATAGGGGCAACGGACAACTCCACAAATGTCTCGCCTGACTTAATCAAACCCAAATCAAGGCGAGCATGCTCTTCAATGGCACCCAGCCCCGATTTTAAATCACGGACATCCGCTCGTAACGTGTCATTGACCGCTTGCTGGGCGGCATTGATTTTTTGTTGCTTGGCAAGCTCATCATTTAGCTCACTAAGTGCATGATAACCGAACTCGCCATACCAGTATTGGTGTTGCAGACCTGCCAACACAACCGCCCCAAAAATAATGAGTAGCAGATAACCCAAAAAAGTAGGCGAAAAGCTAACGCCTACTTTTTGGGTGCGTGTTTGATGTTCTGATGACAAAGTATCATCAGTTTTTTGGGTTGTCATATCAGCCACGCAGTCCGATAAACTCAGCACGCCCACGATAGCTTGCTGTTACCATCTGCTCAATGCGTAGCAGTTGGTTGTATTTGGCGACACGGTCAGAGCGACATAGCGAGCCTGTTTTGATTTGTCCTGCTGCTGTACCCACCGCTAGGTCAGCAATGGTACTATCCTCGGTCTCGCCTGAACGATGACTGATGACGGTCGCATAGCCGTTTTCTTTGGCAAGATAAATGGCGTCTAGCGTCTCGGACAATGTGCCGATTTGGTTAAATTTAATCAAAATGGCATTGGCGATGTTTTTATCAATGCCTTCACGCAGGATTTTTGGATTGGTTACAAATAGGTCATCGCCCACCAGTTGCACTTTATCGCCAAGCTGACGAGTCAAATACGCCCAGCCATCCCAGTCGCTCTCATCAAGACCATCTTCAATAGAGATAATCGGATATTGACGCACAAGCCCTGCCAGATAATCCGAAAATCCTTGGCTGTCGTAAGATTTGCCCTCACCTTCTAGCACATATTGACCGTTTTTATAAAACTCGCTAGACGCACAGTCAAGAGCTAGGAAAATGTCCTGCCCTGCTTTGTAGCCCGCTTGCTCAATGGCTTTCATGATGACGGTAATCGCCTCTTCGTTAGAACGCAGGTTCGGAGCAAAACCACCTTCATCGCCCACGGCAGTATTTAACCCTTGGGCTTTTAGCACGGATTTTAGGCTATGGAAAATCTCTGTCCCTGCACGAAGCCCCTCTGAAAAAGACGTAAAGCCCACAGGCTCAATCATAAATTCTTGAATGTCCACGGTATTATCAGCATGAGCCCCACCATTTAGAATGTTCATCATCGGCACAGGCATGGTTAAGCTGGTTTGCCCACGCAAATTGGCGATGTACTGATGAAGTGGCAGATTTTTTGCCAACGCCCCTGCTTTGGCAATGGCAAGCGACACCGCAAGCGTGGCATTCGCCCCTAGGTTGGCTTTATTCTCCGTGCCGTCTAGGTCAATCAAAATCTTATCAAGTTCACTTTGGGCGGTTACGTCCTTATCAAGCAAAGCCGAGCGGATTTGGCTATTGACGTTCGCCACCGCTTTTTTGACACCCTTACCCAAATAGCGAGATTTGTCGCCGTCCCTTAGCTCCAACGCCTCACGAGAACCTGTGGACGCACCAGACGGAGCGGCGGCACGACCACACACGCCATTTGCCAAAATCACGTCTGCCTCAATGGTTGGGTTGCCACGAGAATCCAAAATCTCACGAGCCACGATGTCTTTGATTTCGATGGCGTTGTCGGTATTTTCAGCGTACATACGTTTTCCTTTTGATTGGGTGAATGATAATGAGTGGAAATAGGGGTATTTTATCATAAAATTAGGTAAGTGGTTTGAAAATTTTAGGTAAACATATATTCTCTCATTACTAAAATTTTGCCGTGCCAATGACACTTAATTCACAGCCATTGTCTTCCACAAAAATCAGCCGATTTGATGTGCGAATATGATATATTTTATAAGGCACGCCTTGCCTATCACCATGTTGCTCTATTTGTAAACTTGGCGAACTTCCCCATTCGCTTACCATTAACTTTTCGCCAAAGACTGTTTGCAATTCATCAAGGCTTGGGCAATGTTCTTTTTTAAAAGTAATGGCAATATTTTTATACACTTCACTTAAATCACGCCCACCAAACGACACGCTATAAGAAATGGACTGGATTGCTTGATGGGTGTGGATTGGATAAGTATATTCAATGCGATTATCATACGCCACAGGTTGATGTTTTGCCCTATCAATCTCATCTTTAAGCGTTAATCGTTCAGCCATTTTGGTTAAATTAAAAATATTACCACTTTCTACCAATGCAACAATTTGTTTAACCGTATCAATACTGCTATTGGCATAGGCATTAGCAGAAAATAGAATTGGAAGTACAAATAGCAATTTTTTCATTTTAAAATGCCTTTATTAAATCAAGAATACAACATCGGTAATTGCAAAGTATAATAATCATTTTCATTTCTTTTGTCAAAATCTTGAGCTAATCGCCTGGCTTCGGTTAATAGCGTTGATTTTTCAGGAATGTCCAATTTTGATGCTTCAATCGTAAATAGCATTTTTTGAAATAATGATTCACATTGATCAAATAAATGTCTGCTATCTTGATAAATTTGAACCGCTTTATCAACATCACCCAATAATATTGCCACTCGCATAAATTCAGCAATCGGACGGATAAATTGTCCTTGACCTTTTACTAACTTATAGCCACTTCCCAAAAGCTCTTTGGTTTTATCAATTTGATTGGTATAAAAATAAGCCTGTGCAATCAAACTGTTGGTAACGTGTGGCACTTCACCACATTTTACCGAACCATTTAAAATTTGTTCTGACCATTCTAAGGCTTTATCATGCTCACCCAAAAATACATAGGCACGGATAATATCATCTACTTGGCACGCCCAACAATCATCAAAATCATTTTCTTCTGCATTTATCCACTTATCCAAATGCATTTCAACAAGCTGACAATCGCCCCTTTTAATACCCTGCATTACTATCGATTTGTATAAAGAACGCTGACCCAAAGCAAATACATAGGTATAATAATATTCCAATAGTTTTAGATAATTATCAATTTGCTCTTTTCTAACATGGTAATTTTCCACAACATTAGATACTACCCATTTAAAATACCATAATATTGGCGTTTGTTTTATTTCAAAAAATCTTTCATCTTCTTGGGCATAGTCAAAGATGTCTTCATAATAAACCATGAGCCAAGCAACGCTGTCTTGCCATAACTGTGTATTTTTAATGGGCGTTGTTTTTTCAGCAACATAATTGTAGCTTTTTACCACTTCACAATGCAATTTACATTGCTGATAAAATAAACCAGTGCTAGCAATAGTTAGTGTTTTATCAAGGTGTTGAGCAACAATTTCTAAGACGGTTTGAGTATCGTTCAAATCCTTGCGTAATTCATTAACTTTATCAGCAATGGGCAAATGATTTTCAAATGCGTCATGTAAACGCTGTTCGAACTTTTCTTCACTCATACCATCATTTAAAAAATCAAATATATTCATATTAGTCCTTTTAAAAAAATATTGGGGAAGTATAAAACCACCCCAATAATTTAACAAAAACTTAATGCGTATCCAAAACTTCAAACCCTTTTACCAAATTATCAATTTCTTTTAATTGACGTAAAAACGGCTCTAATTGCGACAGTCGCAACGCACAAGGACCATCGCATTTGGCTTTGTCAGGGTCTGGGTGAGCTTCTAAAAACAGCCCTGCCAGTCCCGTTGCTATACCCGCTCTTGCCAAGGTGGTAATCTGGCTACGGCGACCGCCTGCACTGTCCACTCTCGCCCCTGGTTCTTGTAGGGCGTGCGTTACGTCAAAAAATACGGGCACATTCATCGCTTTCATCGTGTCAAAGCCAAGCATATCCACCACAAGGTTATTATAGCCAAAAGACGTGCCACGCTCACACAAGATGATGTTATCATTGCCTGCTTCTAGGCATTTGCCTATGATATGTCGCATTTCGTGCGGGGCAAGGAATTGAGCTTTTTTGATGTTAATCACCGCCCCTGTGCGAGCAATGGCACTCACAAGGTCGGTTTGACGGCTCAAAAACGCAGGGATTTGTAGCACGTCCGCCACCTTTGCCACAGGGGACGCTTGGTAGGGTTCGTGTACGTCTGTAATGATGGGCACGCCGTATTTTTCTTTAATGTCGTTTAGCCATGTCAGCCCCGTATCAAGGCTTGGCCCTCGAAAGGAGTGTAAGCTTGACCGATTAGCCTTGTCAAAACTTGCCTTAAACACATAGCCAATATCAAGTTTCTTGCAAATCTCAATATAGCTCTCGGCAATCTCAAATGCCAATTCTTGACTTTCTAAAACATTCATGCCACCAAATAGCACAAATGGCAAATCATTGGCAATTTTGATGTCGCCTGATGGTGATGATAATTCAATGGTGGATTTGGCGGTTAGCGTCATGGGTTTTCCTTATAAAATGGATTGATAATGGTAAGTTTATTTTCAATGATATGATTATGGTGCATATCTTCGGAACATAAAATGGGTGTATTTGCTTGCAAGGCACAAGCAATCATTAGACTATCCCAATAGGAATAGTGATATTTGGCTTTGATATTTAAAGCATGAATAGCCAATTTTGCATCAACTGTTAAAATATCATAGTCATTGGCAAATGCAGAAATAATATAAGTTAATTTATCAAAATCAACATATCTCTTTTTAATCATCACATTGCAAAATTCATTAATCACCTGCGTGCTAATTACAACGTGATGAGTATTTAACAATTCTTGGGCAATTTGATTTTTTGGATAATCATCGCTCATGGCATAAATCAAGATATTGCTATCAAAAAAGCATGATTTATTCATAAAAACCCTTAGCGACTGTTTGCTTCTTCACGGTCAAATTTATAATCAGGCGGTAGTTGGATTTTAATATTTTTAAATACCTCTTTCATGGTCGCCTTTGGGTTATGCTCGTATGGCATGACAGGCTCATCAGCAGGCAATACCACAAAACTTTTGCCATTGCTTGATAACAACACTTTTTCGCCCAATGATATTTGCTCTAAGGCATGGGCGATTTGTTGTTGTTCGGCATGGTTAATCATAATTTCAATCATTATTTATTCCTAATCTGTATTTATTATTAACATGCAATTTATTTGGCATATACTCAACAAAACAATCCAAAGGCTCATCAAAATCATCTGCCATTTTAATTTGCCCTTTGGCACTGCCTGCTTTGCGTGATTTTTTAGCAAGTTTATTTTCGGGTATTAAATTCATTTTATAAGCCTGCCCGTCTTTGATAAAAACTAACTCTTCGCCCAAAATGGCTTGTTCTATGTGCTTAGGCTGTATCTCGTGAATGGCAATCTCAATCATCTTGTCCCCTTTTGTCTTCCCAATGAATAAACAGGGCGAAAACCGCCCCATTTATTTTATTGTAATGCTTTATTTGCCATTTTGCAATGCAACTGCCGAATGAATAAAGGCATTAAAGAGGGGGTGTCCGCCACGGGGCGAGCTTGTGAACTCAGGGTGATATTGCACCGCCACAAAGAACGGGTGATTGTCAAGCTCCACCGTCTCCACAAGATTTTGTTTGGCAGAGTAGCCCGAGATTTTTAGCCCTTGTGCTTCAAGCGGTTCAATGTAGCGATTGTTCATCTCATAGCGATGACGATGACGCTCAAAAATGGTGCCTGCCCCGTAGATTTTGGCAAGGCGAGAGTCCGCCACCAGATGAGCTTCTTGTTTGCCAAGTCGCATGGTGCCACCCAAATCGCTGTCGTCTGAGCGAATTTGTAGCTCGCCTTTTTCATCAAACCATTCGGTAATCAGACCAATAATCGGATTAGCGGTTTTGCGGTCAAACTCGGTAGAGTTGGCTTCAAGTCCCAGCACGTTGCGAGCAAATTCAATGACAGCGAGCTGCATACCCAAGCAAATGCCCAAAAACGGCACACCATTTTCACGGGCATAGCGGATTGCTTTCATCTTGCCTTGGGTGCCACGCTCGCCAAATCCCCCTGGTACCAAGATAGCATGGCAGGCTTTTAGCTCGTCCATAAGAGTATCTTGGGTTTCTAGTTTTTCGGCATCGATGTAGTGGATTTTGACACGGGTTTTGTTATGAATGCCTGCGTGCAATAGAGCTTCATTGACCGATTTATAAGCATCGGGCAATTCTACATATTTACCAACCATTGCCACGACAATCTCGCCTTGGGCGTTAAACAGTCCGTCAATGACCTTATCCCAATCGGACAAATCGGCTTTGGGCTGATTAAAGCCAAAACGCTCGCACACCAAATCGTCCAAATTTTGCTCATAAAAAGTGCGTGGAATCTCATAAATACTGCGAGCGTCCTTACACACCGCCACCGCACGCTCGGGGACGTTCGTGAACATGGCAATCTTACGCTTGGTGTCATCGTCCACGTCATGCTCGGTACGGCACACCAAAATATCAGGCTGAATGCCAATGGATAGCAATTCTTTGACAGAATGCTGAGTAGGCTTGGTTTTGAGTTCGCTGGCGGA
Organism: Moraxella sp. K127; assembly: GCF_015223095.1. Taxonomy (NCBI): domain Bacteria; kingdom Pseudomonadati; phylum Pseudomonadota; class Gammaproteobacteria; order Moraxellales; family Moraxellaceae; genus Moraxella; species Moraxella sp. K127. Next base: position 11,219 of record NZ_JADFBZ010000060.1, read on the forward strand.
CGAGATGTAAGGTAGTAATGTCAAGTGCATGAGCATGGTGTTTTCACGCCCGAGTTTTACCATAAGTTGTCGCACCGCTTCCATAAAGGGCAAGCTCTCAATGTCGCCCACCGTGCCACCAATCTCAATCATGGCAACGTCATAACCTTCGCCTGACGCTAAAATACGGCTTTGAATCTCGTCTGTGATGTGCGGAACGACTTGCACAGTTTTGCCAAGATAGTCGCCACGGCGTTCTTTGGCAAGCACGGTTTGGTAAATACGTCCCGATGTGAAGTTATTTGCACGAGACATTTTAGAATGTCTTAAAAAACGCTCATAATAGCCCAAATCAAGGTCAGTCTCTGCCCCATCTTCGGTAACGAACACCTCTCCATGTTCAAACGGACTCATCGTACCGGGGTCAACGTTGATATAAGGGTCCATTTTGGTCATGGTAACTTTTAGACCACGAGCCTCAAGCACAGAAGCCAAAGAGGCGGCGGCAATGCCCTTACCCAAAGAAGAAACCACACCACCTGTTACAAAAATAAATTTAGTCATGATACTCATCAGTTATTGGTAAAAGAGAATTTTACTAAAAAATACTAAAAAAATATAGGGGGCAATGGCAAATTCCCAAAATTTTTGTCAAATCGGTCAAAACAAAAAAGACTTGAATCCATTCAAATCTTTTGGTAGTGGTGATTGACAATCAATGACCACCAATCAATCAGATGCTCATCAGTCAATGCGTTCGCTGATAATTTTTAGGTCAGGGTAGCTTAGCTAAATTTTGTATTCCCAAATACCTTCCATGACGGAAAATAGCTCAGGGCGAACAGTTTCCGTGGTAAAATTCAATTTTGTTAGCTGTATATAATTTTTGATTACAGTAATTTTTTATTATAGTAATTACAGTAAAAATACTGACTAAAAAAAGTAGGCTATTGAAGCCTACTTTTTTAATTGATTACTTAATTTGTAATGATGATAATTGATGATAATTACCAATCAATGCGTTCGCTGATAATTTTTAGGTCAGGGTAGCTTAGGTAAACGTCATATTCTTGAAAGTCTTTATAAGCTTCAACGTCCAAAATCTTTTGTCCAAGATGCACACCAGGCTCGATGTCTTTGATGCGATAGCCTCTATCCTGCAAGATTTTTACAGCTTTTTGTACATTGGCTTGATAGCTGGGATCCATATAAATCTGACGCTCAATCATGTCTTCGTAATCTGCAAAAGCTGCAACAGGGGCAAGCAAAGACAGTGCCAAAATAGATGCTAGGATTTTTTTCATGTTTTACTCCAATTGGGATATATTAAACAATTTAAACAAAATTAAAGTCAATTCATCATCAATCTTTAATTTGACGCCATTTTAGCATAAAATCACCCACACACAAGAGCAAGCTACATTTTACGTCCACTTTATTACTCAATTTCACAAAACTTACAGATTTTTTAATAAAGTTGTTATTATTTTACCAAATAATCATCTAACAAGATTAAGGATTTAAAAATTTGGATAAAAACACAAAAATGGCCTGCCTTGTCATTGTCTAATTTATGCCACAAAACTGGCAAACAAATCATATTCACTGGCCTCATCGATGGTTACGGTCAAAAATTGCCCCACTTTTACTGTCTCATCAATATCATCCACATACACATGACCATCAATCTCAGGAGCATCGGCATAGCTACGGCAAATGGCAATGTTTTCATCAAAGTCAATCTCATCCACCAACACCACCAACGTTTGCCCGACTTTTTCTTGAAGTTTCTCTTCGCTGATTTGTTGTGCCAGTGCCATAAAACGCTCATAACGTGCTTGCTTGATGGACTCTGGCACAGGATTGGGTAAATCATTGGCGGTCGCTCCGTCAATCTCTGAATAAGTAAAACAGCCCACACGGTCAAGGCGTGCTTGTTTTAACCAATTCAAAAGATACTCAAAATCCTCTTCTGTCTCACCTGGAAAGCCCACCACAAAGGTAGAACGAATGACGATATTAGGGCAAATCTGTCGCCATATGGCAAGGCGTTCTAGGGTGTTTTCACTCATGGCAGGACGTTTCATCGCCTTTAATACAGATGGGCTGGCATGCTGAAACGGAATGTCAAGATATGGCAAAAGCCCACCCCTGCCACCACTGATTTTCATGCTGTCTGTCATAATTTGCACCACGTTATCCACGTGCGGATAAGGGTATACATAATGTAAACGCACCCAAATGCCAAGGCGTGCTAAGGCTTGGCACATATCAAAAAACTTGGTTCTTAGCGGCTCGCCCTGCCAAAATGCCATTTTATATTTTAAATCCACGCCATAAGCGGAGGTGTCTTGACTGATGACAAGCAACTCCTTAACCCCTGCTTTTTTTAGGGCAACCGCTTCATTCATCACGCTGTCAATGGTACGAGACACCAAATCCCCACGCAAAGACGGAATGATACAAAACGTACAGCGATGATTACAGCCTTCGCTGATTTTAAGATAAGCATAATGAGCAGGGGTTAGTTTCACGCCTGCATCATTAATAAGGTCAATCTTGGGGTCATAAGTCTTTGATTTGGCAGGTTTTGGTACGTGGTGCGTTACTGCCTTGACCACCTCATCATAAGCATGTGCCCCAGTTACCGCCAATACAGCAGGGTGCATGGTGCGAATTTTTTGGGCATCTTTACCCAAACAGCCTGTTACGATGACTTTGCCGTTTTTGGTGATCGCCTCACCAATGGCATCAAGGCTTTCTTGAACAGCAGATTCAATAAAGCCACAGGTATTCACCACTACCAAATCTGCCCCATCATAATCCTTGGCGACTTGATAGCCCTCACGAGTAAGCTCGGTAATAATCCGCTCGCTATCCACAAGTGCCTTGGGGCAACCCAAAGACACAAAGCCGACTTTGGGCGTTTTGATGGCATCATCTGAACCATCATTTGGCTTGTCAATTTGCACAAGAGCGGTATTTTGCAAATTGGCACTTTGGTCAATGGTGCGGTTTTGGTTATGGTTGGCTTTATGGTGATAACCAACTTTGCTAGGATTTGCATTGGAATGTTTAGGGTTAAAGGTTTGAACGGTCATGATGTTTTGGATAAAGATTGGCTAAGGATAAACTTGGCTGATGGGCATTGAGATTATTGAGATTTTAATTAATTTTATCACATGTTAAAACTTACATAGCAAAAAACCCGCCTTAACAGCAGGTTTTTGTATATGGTGGGGTCGGAGAGACTCGAACTCTCACGGGTCGCCCCGCTGGAACCTAAATCCAGTGCGTCTACCAATTTCGCCACGACCCCAGATTTCATCAACTTTCGTCTTGATATGGCGTATTATATACGACTTTTAAAATTTGGCAAGCACTTTTTAATAAAAACTTTAAAAAGTTTATAAGTCATTGATTTATAATATCTTTTGAATTGATAAATTTGACCCCAACTGCTGTCATGTCTGCCATGGCCTTATCTAATGAACCATTCATGTCAATTGGGGCGGTTGCATCAGTAATGACCGTACACCTAAATCCAAATGCCACCGCATCCATCGCTGTCCATGCCACACAAAAATCAGTGGCAATACCAACCACATACACATCACTTACGCCACGTTCATGCAAATAGCCTGCCAGCCCTGTTTTTGTTGTCCTATCTGCCTCCATGAACGCTGAATAACTGTCTATGTGCTGATGATAACCTTTACGGATGATTAATTGGGCTTTGTCAGCCTTTAAATCATCATGAAAGTTGGCATCAGGTGTGCCTTGCACACAGTGGGCAGGCCATAGCACCTGCGTGCCATAAGGTAACTGTATCGTATCAAATGCCTCTTTGCCGACATGGTTTTGATAAAATGAGATGTGCGTAGCAGGGTGATAATCTTGGGTCAAAATGACGGTATCAAAATGGGCGATTAGACGGTTAATTGTGGGGATGATTGTATGGCTGTTTGCCACTGCCAAATTACCATCAATAAAGCCGTTTTGTATATCCACAACCAGTAAGGCTTTCATAAACATTCCTTTTATTGTTTAAAAGTCTATTAGTTTGCATAAAATTTTGTCAAAAAGCAAGCCTAATTTATATGTCGCTATTTTATCAATCTCATCCACGCCAACATGATGGTGCCATCATTGTAACGCTTGTAATCATTGACAATTTTTTTTATAATAACATCTTTACCAAAGCAAGGTCAATCCTTGCTTTTTTTGTGAACTAAACGGAGTGGCTATGTTTGAATGGTTTAACAGTCTCATCAATTGGGGCGTAAGCCTTATTTGGGGCAATGGCGATTGGCTAATAGTGGGCAATCCTTGGTATGGTCTTATTGTGTTTTTGTTGGTTGGTGGAGGCATTTATTTTACCATTGCCACAGGCTTTGCTCAATTTCGCTATTTTGGACATTTATGGAAACTTCTTAGAGTATCAGGGCAAGGCGGTCGCTTGGGCGGTATCAGTTCCTACGAAGCCCTAATGACGTCGTTGGCAGCACGGGTCGGTACAGGTAACCTTGCAGGGGTTGCCATCGCCATTTATTTGGGGGGTGCTGGGGCGGTATTTTGGATGTGGGTTACAGCCATTTTGGGGATGGCAACAAGCTTTATTGAGTCTGCTCTTGCTCAGGCTTATAAAGTCCCCCACACTGACAACGTCTTTCGTGGTGGCCCTGCCTACTACATTCAAGCAGGGTTGGGGCAACGCTGGCTTGCCATCATCTTTTCGGTGTGCCTGCTCATTGCCTTTGGACTTGCCTTTAACGGTGTGCAAGCCAATACCATCGCTCAGGCAAGTCTGGAAGCCTTTAACATCCCCCCTTGGGTAACGGGGCTATTTTTAGTGATTTTGGTCGCTCCTGTGGTTTTTGGGGGCATGCGTTCAGTTGCTAAGGTGGCAGGTAAGATTGTGCCAATCATGGCGATTTTATACGTTTTGCTGGCTTTGTTTATCATTATTAGCAACATCACCCAGTTTCCTGCCGCCATTGCCATCATCTTCAAATCCGCCTTTGGATTTGAACAGGCCGCAGGTGGGGTCTTAGGCTATACCGTTGCATCAGCCATGATTAATGGCATAAAACGTGGTCTGTTCTCCAACGAAGCGGGCATGGGTTCTGCTCCCAACGCCGCTGCAACCGCTCAGACTTATCCCAATCACCCTGCTGTACAAGGTTTCATGCAAATGCTTGGGGTGTTTATGGATACCATCGTCATCTGTACCGCTACCGCCTCCATCATCATCTTATCTGGTGTGGTTGACCCAAACTCTGAGCAGACGGGCATTCAACTTACCCAACTTGCCCTGTCGCAATATGTGGGGCAATTTGGCGTGGTATTTGTGGCGGTGGCAATTTTCTTTTTTTCGTTCACCACTATCATTGCCAATTATAGCTATGGCGAGAGCAATATTGAGTTTTTGTCTGGTCAAAAAAACGCCAAGCCTGCCATGATGGGGCTACGCATCGCCCTGCTTGTCATGGTCTTTGTGGGGTCTGTTGCCGACCTAAAAACGGTTTGGAACTTTGCTGACTTGACGATGGGTATCATGGCAGTTATTAACCTTATCGCCATTGTGTGGCTATCGCCTGTGGCACTGCGTGTCCTAAAAGACTATGAACGTCAAATCAAGTCAGGTGTTGACCTAAAAGACATCAGCTTTGACCCCGACCTGTTTCCTAAGCTTAAAACCGAAGCAGACAGAACAGCATGGAAGGATTGATGGTTTTAGTACACTAAATAAAAAACAGGGCAGATACT